>JAAZIG010000324.1 GCA_012510325.1 Bacillota bacterium | reverse complement strand
GCGGGCGAAGAGCTCCAGTACGATCAGGCCGCCGGGGCGCAGCAACCGGTAGCGGTCAGCCGCCTCCAGCAGTTCGGGGACGGTTGTCTCCTGATAGGGGGGATCGGTGAAGATGAGATCGGCCTGCTCTTTTTCCCGGGCCAGCTGCGGCAGGGCCAGCATCACATCCCGCCGGATCAACCTGGCCCGGGCAGCCAGCTTCGTCCGGGAAAGATTCTCTTCAATATACGACAGGTGGGCTCTTTCTTGCTCCACAAACAGCGCCGCCGCCGCTCCCCGGCTCAAGGCCTCGATCCCGATGGCGCCGCTGCCGGCAAAAAGATCCCAGAAGACCGCCCCGACGAGGCGGGGCCCCAGAATGTTGAAAAGGGCTTCTTTGACCAGCCCTGAAGTCGGCCTGACGGCGCCTCCCCGGGGGGTCTTCAACTTGATCCCCCCGGCTGTTCCGGCAATTACCCGCATTGCTACCCCTCCCGGTTTGCTGCTGCCTAAATAGTATCACCGGAAAAGAGCCGAGGCAATTCCGAGCGGCCTTTTCGCAGGATTATGCGGTAAAAAGGGCAAATGGCGATCTGCAAAAAAAGGTTATTTCAGGGGTGGTAAAGAAAACAATAACACCTTTTAAGGTCATGAACCGGGAGGCGATTCATTTGTCGGGATCTGCAGAAATAAGGATAGGGAAGAGGGCTTTTATCACCACAGCAGTGATCATCTTGTGCCTGATCATCCTCTCCGGCGTGCTTACGCAGCTCATCCCTTCGGGGAGTTATGAGCGCATGGTTGTGGACGGTAAAGAGGTCGTTGATCCGCACTCGTTTCATCTCGTCGAAAAGGAGCCGCTGCCGGTATACCGCTGGCTGACGGCGCCGGTGGAGGTGCTCTACGCTTCGGCCAATTCAGCGGTGGTGATCGTCATCTCCCTGCTCATTCTCTTTATTGGCGGAGGTTTTGCCGTGCTGAACCGGGTCGGTGTTTTCGGGGAGCTCATCGCCAAAATCGTCGGCCGTTTTGGTAAAAACCGCTATCTGCTGATCTGCCTGGTTTCGCTTCTGTTTATGTTTTTCGGTTCGACTCTGGGAATGTTTGAGGAGGTTGTCGCTCTGGCGCCGCTGGCGGTGATTCTGGCCTACACGATGGGTTGGGATGCCCTCGTCGGACTGGGAATGAGTCTTCTTTCCATCTGTTTCGGTTTTGCCGTGGCCATCTCGAATCCCTACTCCATCGGCCTCTCTCAGCGGATGGCGGGGCTGCCTGTTTTCTCCGGAGCCTCCTTTCGCCTGCTCATCTTTGCTTTTCTGTACGGGCTTCTCTGCCTCTTTTTGGTCCGCTATGCCAAAAAGATAGAGGGCGACCCCCGTCTCTCGCTGATCTATGCCGAGGACCGGGCGGAGCAGGAATTCTTTCAAGCCCCCCGGAGCGATCCGCAGCCGATTGCGGGTGAGGGGGCGGGGATCAACAGAGCGGTGACCTGGTTCTTGTGCTGCTTCGGAGCGATTTTGGCGGTCATCGCCGCGGCCAACCTTTTTCCGCAGTTATCCGATTTTTCGCTCCCGGCCATTGCCCTGCTTTACCTTATCGCCGGCGTGGGCGCCGGTTTCCGGGGCGGGCTGTCCGGGCGGGAAGTGGCCGGCACTTTCCTGAGAGGCGTGGGCGGGGTGGCTCCGGGCATTGTTTTAATCCTCATGGCCATGAGTGTGAGCTTCATCATCGAGCGGGGCGGGGTCATGGATACCGTGGTTCACTATGCCGCCGGTCTGATCACCGGCGTCTCCTCCTATCTTGCCGCCTACCTGATCTACGGGCTGGTTCTGGTGGTGAACTTCTTTATCGGTTCCGCCTCGGCCAAGGCGGCTCTGCTCATCCCCATCCTCACGCCCCTGGCCGACCTCTCTGGGTTGACCCGCCAGACGATGGTGCTGGCCTTCTGTTTCGGTGACGGTTTCTCCAATGTCTTCTATCCGACCAACCCGGTGCTGCTGCTCTGTCTGGGCCTGACTACGGTGAGCTACACGAAATGGTTTCGCTGGATCGGTCTGCTCCAGCTCACCGTTTTGGCGATCACCGCCCTGGCGCTAACCGCTGCGGTCTGGTTGGGCTACGGGCCCTTCTAAAAGGCCGCCCGTGGGGGCGGCGGGCGCTCCGCCGGGAGCGGTGCGGAGCGATTTTCCGGGGAACCGGCGAATGGAAATAAAAGAGAAGGGATGGATATGATGAAGGGGCGTAAGTGGTTGGTTGTCGTGATTGTCGCTGCCGCGTTGCTCTCGGCGGCCTGGCTGGCCTCCGGCTCCCGCAAACTGTCTCCCGCAGTGGGGAGCCGGGAAAGGGTTGTGGTGATCTATCTGCAGGGATCCATCGAAGATGGTTCCGGGGGATTCAGTTTTTCCCAGGGGATTACGCCGCGCAATGTGGAAATGCAGCTGCGGAAAGCGGCGGAGGACGACAGCATCAAGGCGGCTGTGCTCAGGGTGAACAGCCCCGGCGGGTCCGTGGCCGCCTCACAGCAGATCGCCGGTGCGATCGAGTCGTTTCCCAAGCCGCTGGTAGTATCCATGGGTGATATGGCCGCTTCAGGGGGCTACTACATCTCTGCTCCCGCCGCCGGGATTGTCGCCCTGCCGGGAACCTTAACCGGCTCCATCGGCGTGGTCAGCCAGGTGATCGATATGGAGGGGCTCTATGACAAGCTGGGTTTGAAGATAGAGACCATTAAGAGCGGCCGTCACAAAGATATGCTCTCCCGCGAGATGAACGCTGAAGAGCGCCGCTTGATGCAGGAGCTTTCCGATGAGATCTACGATCAATTTGTCTCCGATGTGGCTGCAGGAAGAAAGCTGGACAAAGAGAAGGTGCGGGAGCTGGCCACGGGGCAGGTCTACACCGGAACCCAGGCGCTGGAGCTGGGGCTGGTCGATCGGCTGGGCGGCATCGATGAGGCGGTAGCCTGGGCCGGCGAGATGGCCGGGCTCGCCAGTCCTGAAAGATATGAGTTTCCTCCTCCCTCCTTCCTGGAGCAGTTCTCCGAGCTGACCTTGAAAGTGGCGGCCCTGACTGATAAGCTGAATACGGCTCCCGAGCTTCAGCTCATCGAGTACCTGGAGCAGCGAATCAACCGTCTGCCGCGCCTGGTTCTGCAGTAGCAGCGGGCGGCTTCTTTGGCTTCGCGAAAAAGGAGGTAATACAGGGATGAATATTCTCGAGCTGCTCGAGGGGGTGATCCGGAAACCGGCGGACACCTTCAGGCTCATCGCTGAGGAGAAACCGGTGGGCTGGGCGCTGCTGATATTTGCCGCCGTTGCCGTGCTCGG
>JAAZIG010000323.1 GCA_012510325.1 Bacillota bacterium | reverse complement strand
GCGGTTCCCGGATCCTGCGCGGCGGCGCCGGGGTTTTCCTCCCCGGTCTCAGCGGCGTCCGGAACTGCTGCTTCCGTTTCAGCCCCTGCCTTCTCGGTCTTTTCCGGCAGTGCTTTCTCAGATGCCGCCTCGGCGCTGCCGGTACAGCGTTCTTCTGCCGCGGCCGCTTGGGGAACTATCTCGCCCGCCTCTTCCCCCGGGGGAGCGGCGGTGAGAGTGCCCTCTATCCGCAGGGGATCCTGCCAGGCGGCCCGGCCGGCGGACAGAAAAACCAGGGCGATGAACAGCGATACAGCGATGAGGGAAAATTTATGTTTCAAACTGCCTCCCCACTTTCCGCATCAATCTATTTTTCTTTTACCGGGAGAGCCCCGGGGAAGGCCGCTTCTGGTGAAGGGCCCCCCGGTTCCTCCGGTTGTTTGTTTTCCAGGGTTCTCGTCCCCGGAGAGAGGTAACTTCCCTACGGGGATACGCTTAAATTATGCTTTAATTTTGCTGATATTGGTTGAACAGGACGAACTTGTAGTCAATTGTGTAGGTATAGTCTGTATTTTGCGTAGCAGCATCGGTGATCTCATGTTTGATTACCCCGCGGAACTCTTCATCTTGGTGGAGCTGGCTGCCCTCCACTAAAGGATTACCTTCTTCTTCAGGTTCTTCATTCCCGGGATTCCCAGGATTTTGAGACGTCCATGGCCACCCAAGCCAGCAAAACCATCCAGGGCAGTTCGTTACTTCTAGTCCGGGTTCAGGGCTCCATGTAGGAATTTTGCTTTGCAGTTTAACCGGCACCGAGCCTTTGTTCACCACACAATAAGCAACTTCCGAGATATAGCCCGGATAGGCGTTTGTAATCGTTATCGTTAATTTCTTCCCATTATCACTACGCTCTACCGTTGTTGTGGCCACATCTTTGGGATCACCTATTGCCACACTGATGGGGTCATCTGTGTTTTCAGGATCATTGCTGAACGCTTCTGTAAACACTACATCGATATCACCGGTTGTCACTGTGCCTTCAGCTTTCAGGTTGTCAGTCCAGGCAGCGTAAGCGCCGCCGATGAGCCCCAAAGTAAGAACTAAAATCAAGGCGATATACTTCACCTTTTTCAAAAAAACACACTCCTTCTCTACTTTTAGTTTTTGTCTTTCTTTCCCAATCTGACAGCCGCCGGGCAGGCTCATCCACCCGGCCACCTTCCTATCCCAATTCCACCTCCTTTATCACTTCAAGATTGCTTTTCAGGGGGCCGCGCACCACTGCCGGAAGAGCAGGCCCAGCTCAAATTCAGATGCACCCTTTGGTGCATCCGGCACCTCTCCGCACAAGCTGATGGTCAACATTCCCTTGGCGCTGCCCCCGTTTCCGCCGATAGAATCCTCAGGAAACTCATTGGTCACCGTGATCCCCTCAAAAGTGTTGCTATTATCAGGGGTTAGCCTCACCGGCACACTTCCCCGGTTTTCAACAGTGTATTCAAACAGGTATGCTTGTCCGGGAACGGCCTCTTCGATGGAGAAGGTGAGCGTTTTACCGTCACCGGAGATGAAGGCTTCCCCCTGTCCCTCAGTTGGCTCAACGCTCTCAAAGCATGGGTCGATATACCCTGTGGAGACCACCCCGCCCACCGCGATTCCCTCCTGCCAGGCCGCCACCCCCACACCGATCATTCCCAGCGACAGGGTCAGCGTCAGCCAGAGCAGCAGCACCGGAGCGGCGCTGCTCCTTCTTTTTTTTCTTCTTCGCTTTAAGATATCTCCTCACCGTCCCCCGTCAGGCTGCAAATCTTTTAGTGATAGATATGTTTAAGAAAAAATAAAAGTATTATCTTTTAATCCAGGGTAAACCCCTGAAGGGGTTACTTGTCCCTGCTGTAGGGGCTCCCTCTGCCAATTGCTGTATCTCCGCAGGGCGATACCCACTGCCAGGGAGGGCCGTTCGTATCGGTCTGAAACACCTTGCTGATTGGCAGGTGAGAACCGCCCCCGGCTCATACAACAACGGTAGACACCTTACTGTTAAAATCGACATAATTTTCATATTCATTCCAACTCTGGTATAATTCGGTATCAAGCGGGAATCTCCTGCCGGTTTGTAAAAGAAATAATTTATTCTTATTTTTATGGTGCAGGGCTTAATCGGGGCAGGATATAATAGGAGGGGGCAACAGAAAAGCTGCTTCCAATACAGAGCGGTAATATTAGGTGATCCATTGCGAAAAACATTGCGGCAAACCCATTACGGAAAAGGGCCGGCTCTGCGTCTGCTCTGATTGACAGCGGTACCCCGCTTTGTTATACTGTTCTTGCCTGAAAAGACGCCTGCGGGAGGGGTGTCCGAGTGGTTGAAGGAGCCGGTCTTGAAAACCGGTGACCCGAAAGGGCCGTGGGTTCGAATCCCACCCCCTCCGCCAGCATTACAGGCAGCACGGAGAGATGGCCGAGAGGTCGAAGGCGGTCGCCTGCTAAGCGATTAAGTGGGTTAAAGCCTGCTTCGAGGGTTCGAATCCCTCTCTCTCCGCCACACGCGCTCGTAGCTCAGCCTGGATAGAGTAACTGACTACGAATCAGGAGGTCGCAGGTTCAAATCCTGCCGGGCGCACCAAAAGCCTTGAAGAATCAACATCTTCGGGGCTTTT
>JAAZIG010000046.1 GCA_012510325.1 Bacillota bacterium | reverse complement strand
TGGCCCAACAAAGGATCGTTGGGCTCAACCCCGGCCCGGCCCCGCTCACCTCCGGAAAGAGCGAGAGCCGGGGAACAGAGATCCGGTCATTTTTTTAGCATCTCCTGGAAAAGGATGTTCAGCTCCTGCGGGTCAGCCCGGCCCCGGGTCAGGGCCATCACTTTACCGACCAAAAAAGCAAGCGCTTTCTTCTTTCCGCTGCGGTAGTTTTCCGCAGCAGCGGGGTTTTCAGCGATAACCTGCTCCACCAGCGGAGCCAGCTCCCCCCGATCCGCTATCTTCCCCAGCCCCCGCTGCTGAACCAGCCGGCGCGGCGAGGTGCCGCTTTTGACCATCTCTTCAAGAAGTTCCTTGGCTACGGGTCGGTTGATCTCACCGCCGTCGAGCAGCTCGAGCAGCTCGATGAGCAGCTTCGGGGAGACCTGCCCAATCTCCCGGCCGGACTCACGGAGCTGGTAGATCAGATCTCCTGTAACCCAGTTGACCAGATTGCGATAGTCGCGGTAACTTGCGGCGGCCTGTTCAAAGAAAGCGGCCATCTCGCGGGTGTCGGTTATGATCGCCGCCTCCTGGGCACTCATTTCGTAGCGCTCCTGCAGGCGCTGCCGCTTCTCCCGGGGCAGCTCAGGCAGCTTGTCCCGGAGCGCTTCGATGGCGGAGGGCTCCAGCACAAGCGGCGGCAGATCCGGATCGGGAAAGTAGCGGTAATCCGCCGCCCCCTCTTTCAGCCGCATCACCGCCGTCTCCTTGCGGCTGTCGTCCCAGTGGCAGGTGCATTGGATGACCTCGCCGCCGGCGGACAGCACCCGGGCCTGGCGTTCAGCTTCATAGTTCAGGGCCTGCTCCACCGCCCGGAAAGAGTTAAGGTTTTTTACCTCCGTGCGGACACCCAGCTCTGCAGAGCCGGCCGGGCGAAGGGAGATATTGGCATCACAGCGCAGCGACCCCTCCTCCATCTTCACATCGGAAACCCCGGTATAGCGCAGCAATGTGCGCAGCTCCTCCAGGAAAAGGCGCGCCTCCCGGCCGGAACGAATCTCCGGCTCGGTAACGATCTCCAGCAGCGGCACCCCGGCCCGGTTGTAGTCGACCAGGGAGTAAGCGGCGCTGATGATCGAGTCCCCGGCGTGGATCAGCTTGCCCGCTTCCTCTTCCAGATGAGCCCGCAGCAGGTTGATCCGGCGGCTTCCCCCGGGAAAGTCCACCTCCAGATAGCCCCCCCAGGCCAGCGGGCAGTCATCCTGCGAGATCTGGTAGGCCTTGGGCAGGTCGGGGTAAAAGTAGTTTTTCCGGGCAAAGACACTTCGCTCCTGCACCCGGCAGTTCAGGGCCAGCGCCGCCATCACCGCATACTCCACCGCGCGGTGATTGAGCACCGGCAGGCTCCCGGGCAGCCCCAGGCAGCCCGGACAGCAGTTCGTATTCGGTTCGTCACCAAAAGCGGTGCTGCAGCCGCAAAATATTTTTGATTTCGTCTGCAGCTCCACATGTATCTCCAAGCCGATCACAGCTTCATATTCCATCGGCAAACCTCCTCACTACAGTGCTGCAGGGCGCAGCGGCACCGGCCCCCGCTCCTGCTCCAACTGGTACGCCGCCCGGAAAAGAATCGCTTCATTGAAAGGTGCTGCCGTCAGCTGCACCCCCAGGGGCAGCCCCGCCGCGCTGAGCCCGCAGGGAAAAGAGAGGCCGGGAACACCGGCCAGGGGCCCGGGCAGGATGCAGATATCATGGTGGTACATAGCCAGGGGATCGTCTTTCTTCTCGCCAAGCCGGTAGGCGGCTGTCGGGGTCACCGCCCCCAGAAGCAGATCGAAACGGCCAAAAGCTTTTTCATAATCGCGGCGGATCAGAGCCCGCACGCGCAGAGCCTGCCGGTAATAGGTTTCGTAACGGTCTTCTCGCAGGATGGCAGTGCCTAAAAGAAGGCGCCTTTTCACCTCGGGACCGAAACCGCTTCCCCG
>JAAZIG010000322.1 GCA_012510325.1 Bacillota bacterium | reverse complement strand
TCCCTCACGCCGCAGCATTTCGCAGAGGCCGTCGCGCAGAAAAACATCGTCTTCCATTACCAGCAACCTGGTCTCCAAGAACAGCTCTCCTTAAAGGGCAGATCCGTCGGCACCGGTCAAAGCCCCTCGGCTAATATTTGCTACCAGTATAGCATAACAGGGCTGCCGGGACGGGGTGAGCCCGGCAACCCCATTTAAAACCATCAGCGCAGCTGTGGGGAAGAGTGGTGATTGCTTGATCCCGATTGATTTTACATGCAGCGTAAAAGGATTCGCGCAAAAGGATTCGGGGTAATTGAAAATGAATTGCCCTGAGGTTTAAATAGCCCGGTGCAAAGTGAACAGTTTACCGAAGATACCGGGCAACCTCGTCTGCAATACGCTCATTGTCGCAGCTGTATTCCAGCGCCAGGACCGGGTCTAGATTATATTTGTCCAACAACCTATACAGGTCGGTAATCTCTTCTTGCCCGGGGGGCAGGTGCAGGTCATGATTGCCGTCGTTTGAATGAACATGAATATAGGCGATATAGTCCTTCAGCTCCCTGATCCATTCTTCCAGATCAGCCCTTCTGGCCCGGAGATGGCCGATATCCAGGTTGATTTTCATACCGGGGCGGGCGGCTGTCTGGATATATCTTTTTAACATATCCGGCGTTTTCTCGAAGATATTCTCAATCAGGATCGTGCCGCGATAATCTGTTTCCCCGGTTATCTTATTCCAAAACTCCCCGGTCTGAAGATTGTTTAAATCGCGGAGACGCGGTTCGTCCAGAAAGGGATTGATCTGGCTGTGAAAGATTAAATAATCTGCATTCAGCTGGGTTGCGGTCTGGAGAGCGTCGAGATACCGGTTGTGACTTACCGCCCTGATCAGCGGATCCGGGCTGGCCGGTTTTAGATCCAGATACGGGCCATGCAATGAGACAATCCCGGCAAAGTCTATTAAAAGTTTGCTGTAGCGCTCTGCAAGGTCAGCCCTTTCGTCCGTGGAAAGATTGGGCTCGGAGAAGTCCTGTATCTCCACACCCAGATTTAAGCGGTTGAACAAAGCGACGTCAAACTGATCTACAGTGCTGATGCATTTTACAATTTGTCTCATAGCGGTATTCTCCCTGAGGCAAAGCATTTCTCCGAAATTATCCCTGCGGGCCAATTAGCCCCATTTCTGTTTAAGTTAAAGTTGTGTTTCCTACTTCGTCCCGGTGACAGTAACAACAATGCAGCGGCTTTTGCGCGGGCCGTCGAATTCGCAGAAAAAGATATTCTGCCAAGTGGAGAGGCCCAGCTTGCCGTCGATGATGGGGATGGTCTCACCGGGGCCGACGATCCCGGATTTGAGGTGGGCATCGGCGTTGCCGTCCACCCGGTCGTGTTCCCAGCCGCCCCGGGGGATCAGCCTGCGCAGCAGGGTGACGACGTCATTTTGCACGCTTTCGTCCCAGCCCTCCTGGATCATGATCGCCGCCGTGGCTCCCTGTGCGTAAACCGAAACCAAGCCGTTTTTAACACCGCTCTGCTTCACTGTCCGGCGGACCTCTTCAGTAATATCGTAGAGCGCTTCCCGCAGGCCAGTTTCCAGCTCGATGGTGCTGTGCTGAAGGTACATTCTCGTTTTAGCTCCCCTCCGTACGGCGGCGCCCTCCCGCTGTTCTGCCGATAATCCCTGGCTATAGTGTAGCCAAACCGGCTGCAGATTTCAACAAAGAAGAGGAGCCGGAGAAGACAGGCGAGCCTCGATTGTCATCCCGAATCTGGT
>JAAZIG010000321.1 GCA_012510325.1 Bacillota bacterium | reverse complement strand
GAGCTATCTGCCGCTCTCCTCCATGGCGATAAAGCTCCGCCGCCTCTGCGAAAAAACAGCGAGCTCGCGGTAACCGACCTCGCGGAGCAACGCCAGCGCTTCGTCAAAGTAGCGGCCCACCTGCTCCGGCCCGTGAGCATCGGAGCCCAGGGTTACCGGCACCCCTTCCCGGTAGCACAGCTCCAGCAGCCGCCTTCCGGGGTAAAATTCAGCGGCCGGGGCATCCTTCCCGGAGCTGTTCAGTTCAAAGCAAAGCCCGTTCGCCCGGAGAACCCGGGCGGTCTCCCGCCAGTACGGCTCCATCGCCTCATCGGGAAGACGGTGGCCGAATTTCTTGATTCCATCGATATGGCCGATAATATCGAAAAGACCGCTGGCGCAGGCCTGCCAGAGCAGCTCAAAATAACGGCTGTAGATCTGCTCCAGCGGCTGCTCCTCGTAGCGGTGGGCGTGGTAGGGGTGGGTAAAATCCCAGTCGCCCATGAAGTGGAGCGAGCCGATCACAAAATCGAAGGGGTCGCCGGCCAGCAGCTCCGCCAGCAGCTCCTCTGTGCCGGGGAGGTAGTCGACCTCCGCCCCGAGCTTTACGGCGATCTCTTTTTCCCCCGCGCCCAGGGCCCGGATCTCGCGGATATAGCCGGGGAGCTCCCCGGGCTTCATCGACACCGCCGCTTCCGGCTCCCTCCCCAGAAGGCCCAGGGGGTAATGATCGGCGAAGCCGATCTCGCGCAGCCCTTTTTGGCGGGCTGCGGCGAGATATTCCTCCGGAGAGCCGAGGGCATGGCGGCAAAGGGGCGTGTGCAGGTGATAGTCAATCACTGTTGGGTTGCTCCCCGCCGGCGCCCGCCGCTTGGTGAAGCGGTTTGTAGAAGCAGGAGTAACGCCCCGTATGGCAGGCCAACCCGTCCCCTTCGGGGATCACCCGCACCAGCAGCGTGTCCGAATCACAGTCGGCATGGATCGAGCGGACGGTCATGAAATTGCCGGAGCTCTCCCCCTTCACCCAGAACTTGCTCCGGCTGCGGCTCCAGAAGCAGGCCCGGCCGCCGGCGATGGTCCGCCGCAGCGATTCCTCATTCATATAGGCGACCATCAGAACCGCTCCGGTGCGTTCATCCTGAACCACCGCGGGGATCAGCCCGGCGGGATCGTACTTCAGCTGCGCCGGGGTGAGCGGTGCGACTTTATCTTCATTAAGATTGCTCTTCTCCGTCATCAGAGTAGCCTCCATCGTTCAACTTTGGTTTGATTTATTGCAGAAAACCGGCCGGACAGGCGCATCCCCCGTGCCGTGCGCCAGCGCCATCCTGCGCTTAAGCGAGAGCGGCGATGGCCTCGGGCAGGGTGAAGCGGTTCGCGTAGAGCGCCTGCCCGATGATCACTCCGGCGAGGCGGGGGGCATAGCTCTTCAGCGCATAGAGATCCTCCAGGGAGGAGATCCCCCCGGCGAGGATCACCTCCAGCGAACCGGCGTCCAGGATCTGTTCCAGCCCGCGGTAGTTCGGCCCGGCGAGGGTGCCGTCTTTGTCGATATCGGTGTAGATGATCCGGCTGATCCCCCACTGCTCCACGCGCCGGGCCAGCTCG
>JAAZIG010000045.1 GCA_012510325.1 Bacillota bacterium | reverse complement strand
TTGGGGCCGAAGCTTTTGCTTAAATTTTCCACTTTCAGGATCAGATCCATCTTGCCGAAACCTCCCCTCAGCAATCAATTAATATTCTATTCGAGATGCCGCCTTTCTTCAACTGAATTCGAAAGGTTTCTGCCGGGCAAAGGGGAAATATTTCTAGCCGGCGGTTCAAATAAGGCCTCGGGAGGCCCGTCCCCGCGGTGCAAAAAGGTTTCCGCCGGGCAAAGGGGAAATATAATAACCCGGAGGCGATAAGATATTGCACCGGGGGGTCCGTTCCCGCGGGGCAAAGGACTAAATAATGCACCGGGAGATCCGTCGCGGGGGCATTTTGCAGGAGGTGGGCGGTGGATCGGCTGACTGAAACGAAAAAGATCAGGCGGATCGAGGGCGGCAAGGGGAGCGCCTGCCGAGACCGGGTTGTTGTCGAGGCGCCGCTGGCGCTATCGGTTAACGGGGAGAAGCTGGTGACGCTGCTCTGCACGCCTGAGAAACAGAAGAGCCTCGCCCTGGGTTTTTTGCGCTCCGGGGGGCTGCTGGAATCGATGGAGGATCTGCTCCGGCTGGAGCTCAACGAAGAGGGGACCGCCGTCGCGGTGGAGCTAAAGCAAGACACCGGGCCGGTGGAACGTCTCCACTGCAAGGGCACGATCACTTCGGGCGGCGGGCGGGGGGTGTTCTTTTCCGGCCCCGGGGAAGGTCTGTGTCTTCCGCCGGTCCCGCAGGGGGGTCCGACGATGCGGGCGGAGGAGATCTGCTCGCTGATGGATTCCCTGGAGGAGCGGGCCCTGATTTTCAAAGCCACCGGGGGCACGCACAGCGCCGCTCTCGCCGATGCAGGGGGGCTCATCATCTCTTGCGAGGATATCGGGCGGCACAATGCGGTCGACAAGATCATCGGGGAGTGTCTGCTGCGGGGGATTTCCCTGGAGGGCAAGGCTCTAATCTGCAGCGGCCGTCTGAGCTCGGAAATTTTGCTCAAGGCGGCGCGGCTGCAACTGCCGCTGGTGATCTCCCGGGCGGCTCCGACCACTTTGAGCATCGAGCTGGCCGAGACTTTTCAGATCACCCTGATCGGCTTTGTCCGCGGCAGGCGGATGAATATCTACACTCACCCCCGGCGGGTGCAAGGGGCGCCTGCGGCTCCCGAGTAATAATCCCGCCACCAGAAAACTTTTCTCCGTCCCGCTCTGCTTCCGGGGCTCTTTGCGGGAAAACTTTTTGCGGCGGCGGCCCGGTGCTCAGGAGGGCTGGCTTTTGTCGGGCAGATGGATTTTTTTCGCAGTGACATTGATCTCATCGAGGTAAAAACCGGTCAGGTACTCGAGCCGCCCTTTCAGCTTTTGCTGCACTTCCAGAGCGATCTGGGTGATACTTTTGGAAGAGAGCTGCTTCAGGGAAAAGACCAGATCCACATTCAGGACCATCTTTCCCTCCACCGTCTTGATCTCCACTCCGCCGGCCTTATGGATGCCGGGCACCTCGCCGGCGATTTGGCTGACCAGATCGCCGACCACATGCTCGGCGATATAGAAGTTGCCCAGATTGCTGTAGACCGGGCGCACGATGGAGCGGTCCACGGCTACACTTTTCAGGTAATCCGAGGGCAGGCTGAAGAAGGAGCGGAGGGGATCGATGAGGTAGCCGGGAAATTCCTTTTTAATGGAGAAGGTGGGCAGGGGGATGACGTGGCGATTCTCTTCATCCCGCAGCCGGCGGGCTCTTTCAATAGCCTCGGGGCTGGCGATATCCTCGATCTGGATATACTGCTTTGGGGGGGGCAGCGCGAGCCGCCCGGCGATGGCCTGCGCCATCCGCTCCGAGGTGGCCAGGATGAGCAGCTTCGGGGGGGTCAGTTCGCGGAGCTTCTCCCGCAGCTGAAAGGCGTGCTCATCTTCGTGCAGCAGGGCCCGCTTGATCGCTCCGTAACGGGTATTTTCACGCTTGGCCGAGCGTCCGGCGAGGATCTGGTTGCCCCGAATGAGCAGTCCGTCGTCGAGGAGATAATCGATCTCGTAGCGGTGGGCCAGCAGCTGGGCGTGGTGGCTTTTGCCGGTGCCCCGGCGGCCGACGAGGGCGTAGACCTCCATCTCCGGTTCCGCTTTTTTCTCCATCATCTTTCTTTTCACCCTGTTTTTCTTCCCCGCCGGCGCTTCCGCGGCCGGCCGGTCCGGTATACTTTTCGCCGGCGCCGCTCTCTGCAAGGGCGAGCGAGCATGGCGGGCGGCTTGCCCCGATTATACCACAATACCAAGATACCGGTTTGGCGGCTGCCGGGGAGAGGTTAAATGCCGCCCCGCGAATACAGCAGCTTCCCTCTGGCAGTGCCGGTGCTGCGCTCACTTCTGCCGGGGAAGCCTGACCCGATCGGAAGCGCTTCACTTCTTGCCTCTTACCGGAAGACGTGTTAAAATACGCCTAAATAAGCGCTCAAAATAACACGATGGGAGTACCTGCCAATGCCTCTGCCTGTTTTCGACACCCCGGCTTCCTATCTGGACAAGCGGGCTTCATTTTCCCTCGACAAATATACAGCCGAGAGAGAGATTGTTTGCCAGATCATCGCTGACGTCCGCCGACGGGGCGACGAAGCGCTGAAAGAGCTGACGGCGCGTTTTGACGGCGCCGTTTTGACGGCGCTGCGGGTGAGCGCTGCGGAGATGGAGGCTGCCGCCGCGGCGGTGGCGCCGGATCTGGCGGAAGCGCTGCGGGAGGCGAAGAAGAATATCGAAAGCTTTCACCGCCGCCAGGTGGCCGCTTCGTGGTGGGACAGCGGGCCCGGCCGTCTGGTGGGGCAGCGCATCCGGCCGCTGCGCTCGGTGGGGGCATATATCCCCGGCGGCTCCGCCGCTTATCCGTCGTCGGTGCTGATGACGGTGCTGCCGGCAAAGGTGGCCGGGGTGGAGGAGATCTACCTGTGCACCCCTCCGGCGGCGGATGGAAGCGTTCCGCCGCTGACCCTGCTGGCGGCCCGTGAAGCCGGCGCCGCCGCCGTCTTCAAAGTCGGCGGGGCCCAGGCGGTGGCCGCCCTGGCCCACGGCACCGAGACGATTCCGGCGGTGCCGAAGATTGTCGGTCCGGGCAATATTTATGTCACTCTGGCGAAGCGCGAGCTCTACGGCCGCGTCGGCATCGATCTTCTCGCCGGGCCGAGCGAGATCGTCGTTGTGGCCGACGAGAGCGCTGTTCCCGCCTATGTCGCCGCCGATCTGCTTTCACAGGCCGAGCATGACGCCCTGGCCTGTCCGGTGCTCATCACCACCTCTGCGGCGCTGGCGGAGCAGGTGCGGGAAGAGCTGCGCGGGCAGCTCCGGGAGCTGCCGCGGGGGGAGATTGCCCGGCGCGCCCTGAAAGAGCAGGGGGCGGCGCTGCTGGTCGGCACCCTCGCCGAGGCCTGGGAGGCGGTCAATGCGCTGGCCCCCGAGCATCTGGAGCTGCAGGTGGCCGATCCCTGGAGCCATCTCCATGCCATCGAAAGCGCCGGCGCCATCTTCATCGGCTCCCACAGCCCTGAACCTCTGGGCGACTACTGGGCCGGTTCGAACCATGTGCTTCCCACCGGGGGGACGGCGCGGTATGCTTCTCCCCTGGGGGTTGAAGATTTTGTCAGAAGAACGCATTTGCTCTACTATAGCGCGGCGGCCCTCGCTGAGGCGGCGCCGCAGATTGAGAGGCTGGCGCGGGCCGAGGGGCTGGAAGCCCACGCCCGGGCTGCGGCCATAAGGAGGCGGAAAGATGATGCGTGAAGCAGCGGTGGAGCGCTCCACCCTGGAGACGCAGATTGAGCTGCAGCTGAAGCTCGACGGAGAGGGCACCGCCGATCTGAAGACGGGGCTGCCCTTTCTCGAACATATGCTGACGCTCTGGTGCCGGCATGGGTTTTTTGATCTGACGATCCGGGCGCAGGGGGATCTGGAGGTGGATGCGCATCACCTGACGGAGGATCTCGGGCTCTGCCTGGGCCGGGCTTTCTACGAAGCCCTGGGCGATAAATCCGGGATCCGGCGCTACGGTTTCAGCGCCGTGCCGATGGACGATGCCCTCGTTTTCGCTGTCGCCGATCTCTCCGGC
>JAAZIG010000320.1 GCA_012510325.1 Bacillota bacterium | reverse complement strand
AGACAAAATGGCGATACCGCGAAGAAAGCTGTTCGGACAGGAGAAGCAGAGGGAAATAGCCGAAGGATGGTTGAAACCTGTGGGCAGGAAAGGAAGGCGGGCCGGCTCGCGGCGGGGAATTGGCCGGCGATAACAGGGTCACGGCAACGGTGCGAGCTCCGTTGCCCTGAATGAAGGGAGCGATGATCAATGAAATATGAGCCCCATGAGGAGAACAGGGCCGCTCGACTTGCCTCTGCGGTGCAGCGGGTTGGTGTGGGTGGCGGCCTTTTCCGGCTTGTCAAAACCCTAGCTTTGGCCGTACTTCTGCTCGGGCTGGGGGTATTTCTCCTTTACATGAGACTGCCGTGGTATCTGGGGGCGGCCCTGATCGTTATAGCGGCATTCGTTGTCCTTCTCGATGTGGTCGTCCTGAAAAGAATCGCTGCTGTGGATTTGAACGCTTCAGACAAACCTGCTGTCGGAGAGGTAGCCCTGGAACCGGGCGAGATTCTGGTGGACTGCATCCCCGCGGTGATGCAGTACGGAAAAACCCGCAGCGTTGCGGTCCTGGGGACGGGAAAGGTGCTGCTCCCGGAGAATGCGCTGCTCATGACCAACAAAGCGATCTGGGCGCTGACCGTGCCTTTGGCCGGAGTGGACCGGGTGGTTGCGGATGCGGATATCGGCAAATGGCAGTGGCTGTCGGCCTATCAGGAGATCATCAATGCGTTGCAAGAAATGATCTCCACCTTGCCCCTGGAGGAGCTGTTGAAACAAGGCCGGGCCAAACGGCTCATGGGGTGGGAGGAAATAAAAGAGGCCAGAACCCTGCCCTTTTCCCAGGCCATTTCCCTGACCAGAACAGACGGGAAAAAGTTCGGCTATTCCATCCGCTTGAAAGAGGATTATCAAAGAGCCAAGGAAATTTTCAGGATTTCCTGATGACAACCAAGGGCAAAACCAGCCTGCGCTGCCCGGTAAGCCGGCTCCTCGTTCCTCTGGAAAAATAGGAAAAAACCCCCGCGTATTAAAGCCCCGGGGGTTTTCCTATTTGCTCCGGAGTGACCCGGTCAATGTGAACTTCTCTTGCTAGCCGCCCGGAATTTTGCCCAAAGGCCCGCTGTCAGCAGGGCCGCTGCCGCTTCTGTTTGGCTGCGGTGCTCAGGTCACCAAAACAATCAATGAAACATCCGGATCTTTGTCTAAAATATTGTGCATGGGGTGACGCGAAAAGATCCCAAGCGTACCAAGAACCGCGGATAGAGATATTGGGGAAAGTTTTGTTGATATAGTGGCAGAAGATTGCTACAATATCCCCAGGAACAGGCGAAAACCTACAAATAGCTCAATATATACAAATGTTGATAAATATAGTATGATAACTTGCAGATGGGAGGATTCCACGCATCGTAGGTCTGCTGCAGTAACGGGCGTTTATTTTACCATCGGGGAAGGTGATCACCGGCGAGAAAGGGTTACCGGGTCGGCCACTTTAAACTATTGGCAGAAAGGTGATGCAATCGATGAAAGACTATTCCCAAAAGATTAAAGACGTCGTGGTTTCTCTCGATATGGATGCTATCCCGCTTATTTTGAAAGAAGCTCTCGAGGCCGGCGGGGAGGCCCCCGCTCTTCTTGATGCCATGAGCGCAGGGATGGTCGAAGTCGGCAGGCTATTTGAGGAGGGCGAATATTTTCTGGCCGATCTGGTTCTGGCAGGTGAAACGATGAAGGCGGGGGTCAGCGTTCTCGAGCCTCTGTTGGAAAAGCAGAAGCAGGATAAAAAGGGAACGATAGTTCTCTGCACGGTGAAGGGCGATGTCCACGACATCGGGAAAAACCTGGTTGGCACCATGCTCGGCAGCGCCGGGTTTGAGGTCATCGATCTGGGGGTGGATGTCCCTGCAGAGAAGGTGGTTGCTTCGGTTCGCGATCATAATGCCCGGGCGGTCGGGCTTTCGGTACTGCTGACGACGATGACCGGCGCGATTGGCGATGTTGTTGATGCTCTGCATAAGGAAAACCTGCGCGAGCGGGTCAAGATCGCCATAGGCGGCGCCTGCACCACTCCCGAACTGGTCGCCCAAACAGGCGTAGATGCCCTGGGCAAAGATGCTGTTGAAGCGGTACGGATCTTTTCTGCATGGGCGGCGGAATCGAAATAAATACGGAGGTGACAACCATGGAAAAACATGAGCGGGTCCTGGCGGCTCTGGAGCTGCGCGAACCAGACCGCGTTCCCACCTTTGATCTGATGAATGAAAATGCAGTGATCAACGAGGTTCTAGGTCTGAAGCCAAACGTCGCCATACGCCTGTTGAAAAATGAGTCTACGGCCAAAGCGGCCGACTGGTTATTTAAACGGATGGACAGCCGTAGTTTTGTAGATAAAGAGATGGAGCGGTTTACCTATAACGGTGCCGCGGCGGCGGTAAAAATGGGCTACGATGCCGCCTGGGTTTCCCATACCCCCCACTGGTATTTCAGCGATAGCAAGACGATGATTGATGTTTTTGGTCGGCTGCAGGATGTTTCGATCGATGCAAAAGGAAATATCGCCAATCCGATCTACCGGAAAGGCCTGATTGCCGGCCCGGCTGACTGGGAAGCGTGGGATAAGAAGCCGATTTTTAGTCTGCCTGAAAAGGTGAACCGTGTTTTTTCGGGAGTGCAGAAAGAATACGGGGATCAGCTGTTTATTTTTGGCTTCGCCAGTTATGGTGTTTTTGAAAACAGCTGGCAGGCGATGGGGTTTGAGCGCTTTGTTATGGCTGTGCGGAAAGATAAGGAGTTTGTGCGCCGTTTGATCGGTTTCAATACCGATTTTTTCTGCATCCTTCTTGAGGCGATGGCTGATGCCGGTCTCCCCGGGGTGATTTACACCGACGATCTCGCTTTCCGCTCCGGACCGATGTTCAGTCCCAAGTTGATCGATGAATTTTTCGGCGATTCTTACCGCCGTATTACGGAGAAGGCGCACAGCCTTGGGTTGAAAATTGTGTTCCATTCCTGCGGTGACACCACCTCCCTGTTATCGATGTTTGCTGACTGCGGTTTTGATGCGATCCACCCGATGGAGCCGACTGCCGGGATGATCCTGTCCGAGGTAAAGGAGACCATCGGGAACCGGATCTGCCTGATCGGCAATCTGGATGTAACCTCTCTAATGGTCAGCGGGACCAGGGAAGAGGTCTTTGCGGCGGTGCGCAAGATGATTGCGGAAGCTGGCGCAGGGGGTGGATATATTCTTGGGCCCGGTCATGGTCATCCGGGTATCTCCGCGAAACGGCTGCGCTGGATGGTGGAGGCGGCGCACCAGTACGGTCATTATCCGCTGGATTTATCGTAGGAGCAGCTTCACCGGTGCCAGCATGATCCGGCCTGGGAGGGATGTGGCCCTTTTTAACAATTTTCCCAGAATGGCACTGTCGAAACAAGACGTGCTGCTCCAGTTCACGGCGTTGGATCTGGATGGCTTGAAGCTGAAAGTTTCGCTATGGTATAATTAGATTACTCAGACAGGTCAGGAGTTGAGGGGATGCCCGGGCAGAGAACCGATGACCGCGAGCTGATGTCGCCGAAGGTGGATTTTGTCTTTAAACTGATCTTTGGTGATGAAAAGAACAAACATATCCTTGCTGCTTTTCTCACTTCCGTCCTGAAGCTGCCTCCCGGCGAGCTGGTTGGACTGGAAATTATCAATACTGAACTTTTGCGTGAATTCAAGGAAGATAAGAAAGGGATCCTGGATGTAAGGGCCAGGACAAAGCAGGGTAAGCAGATCAATATTGAGATCCAGATCCTGCCCACTGAATATATGCCGGAGAGGACTCTGTTTTACTGGTCCAAGATGTATTCGTCACAGCTTAATCCGGGAGAGACCTATGATAATCTGAAGAAATGTATCGCGATCAATATCGTGGATTTT
>JAAZIG010000319.1 GCA_012510325.1 Bacillota bacterium | reverse complement strand
GGCATGGTAGCGGCCGACATTGGTGTAGACGATGTCGGGGATATGGGTCCCCGATGAGCTTTTTGTCGACTTCACCGAAGCGGCGATTCCGGAGGCGTAGACCAGCTCGGCCACGGCGATGAGATCGGAAAGTTTGTCTTTCACATGAGAGGCGTCGGCGATGCCGCTGTAGTCGGTCACCAGGGCGGAGGCGCCGAGGATGAGATCGCTGATGGCAGGCTTGCAGCCGGTGTAGCTGTGGCGGTGGAAGGTGGCGAAGAGCATCGCCAGCATGCTGGCAAAGTAGTGCTCGCCGCAGAGGAAAACTCGCTCCCAGGGGACGAAGACATCGTCGAAGATGGTGGTGGAGTCGGCAATGCCGTAGAAATGGGCCGTATGGATATGCTGGCGCTGCCGGGGCGTGGTGATCCGGGCGACCTGCTTCACCCCGGGGGTATCTGCGGGGATGGCGAAGGCGACAGACCAGTCGGCGTCGTGCTCCGTCATCAGGCGGGTCGGGACGGCGATGATCTCGTCGGAGAAGGGGGCGTTGGAGTTGTGCGCCTTGCAGCCCCGCACGATGATGCCGTCTTTTTTCTTTTCGATGACGCGCAGGTAGAGATCGGGATCGGTCTGCTCGAAAGGCCTTTTGGAGCGATCTCCCTTGATATCGGACTGGGCGCAGTTGCCCACGAGATCGTTTTTCTGAAAGTACTTCATGAACTCGACAAAGCGGGGGTAGTACTCCGTGCCGAAGGCGTCGTCACAGTTCTTCGAGACCACCGAGATGGCGTTTAGCGCATCGATGCCCATGCAGCGCATGATGCAGCCTCCCGCTTGCTGGCAGAGCAGGCGGGTGCACTCCTGCTTCTTTAACAGATCATCGGAGCTCTGGTGAATATGGTTAAGCCGGTGGATCTTCTCTCCGGTCAGATGTGATTTGGTGATGATAGTCTCTTTCATCCTGGGGTCATCGACGCGGTCGAAGGTGTCGGCGATGAGATCGAGCCCCGGCTTGAGGCGGGGATCGTCCCGGCCGATTACCTCCCCCCCCATGTAGATGTTTTTGCGCAACCCGTAGAGCCGTTCCCTGTACTGATCGGAAGTCACGATAGCCATCTTTTACCGAACCCCTTTCATAATTTTTCAAATCGTCTCAATTGTACAGCACCGGGGGTGATTGTTCAAGAATTGTTCTCAATCCCACCCGTGGAGCCGTGCGGCAGCGGCACCCATGACAATGGCCAGCTCTTCTTCCGAAAAGCTGATCCCCGAGGGGCTTTGCGGTTCGCGCCAAGCCCTGACCCAGTCACGAGGGGGAACGATGATGTCGGTCAACGAACCGTCCGTGCCGAACAGAACCCGCCAGGGGCCCAGAAGGTCGATGGCCATGCGCAGGGCTTCGTAGAGATAATCGGGATTGCCGGAATACTCCAGCTGCCAGCCGGAAAAGTCGACATAGAGGTTCGGTTTCGAAAGGGCCATATCGAGGGCTTCCCGCCACCATCCGTGGCCGCAGTGGGCGATAATAATCTTCAGATCGGGGTATTCGGCGGCAACTGCATCGATGTAACAGGGTTGCGAATAGAGCGATTTCAGGGGAGCGGGCTCGGTCCCGGAATGAAACAGCACCGGCACACCCGCTTCCCGGGCGATCTCGTAGAGCGGATTGCAGAGGGGATCATGGGGGTAAAACCCCGCCGCGGGATGCAACTTCAGCCCCAGAACATGCCACTTGGCCAACCCTTGGCGAAAGAGAGCGGCCCCGCCCGGGCGCCGCGGGTCCACCCCGAGGTAGGTGAAGAGCCGGCCGCGGTGTTTCTGCGTGACCTGAAAGTGCAGCTCATTTTTTTCAGCCGCAGTCAGGTAGTCGGGAGCACCGACATCCGGTTCGCTGCAGCCGAGCCCCAGATCGAGGGGTAACAGTATCGCCCGGTCAATGCCGGCTTCATCCATCCGGGCGACCAGCTTGTCGCCCTCGCGATCGGAGAGAACAGCCATGCTGTTCTCGTAGAGCGCATCGGGATCGCCGCTCGGCCCGCTCTCCCTGGTAAAGATTGCCGCACCCGTCCGGATGCAGCCCCGCAAAAACTCCTCCGGATCGCTACCTGGGAAAATCAGGTGGACATGGTTATCGACGATCATATTATTCCGCCTCCTTGCCTTTCATTTGTTCTTCAGCCGGGGCAGCGCCCTCCCCCGGCCGATTATCGTCGAGCAGCCGTTTCATCACCTTGCCGATGAGACTCTTGGGGAGCTCCGTTCTGAATTCCACCTGCTGGGGCACCTTGTAGATGGCCAGCTGCTCCTTGCAGTAATCGAGGACCTCCGTTTCAGTCAGGGTGGCGCCCTCTTTTAAAACAAGGTACGCCTTGGCGATCTCCCCGCGGTACCGATCGGGCCGGCCCACCACGGCTGCCTCGAGGATCTTGTCGTGCGCGTAAAGCACCTCTTCTATTTCACGGGGGTAAATATTGTAGCCGCCGGAGATGATCATCTCCTTCTGGCGGTCAACGATGGTGAAATATCCATCCTGATCCATCGTGGCGATATCCCCGGTCAAGAACCAGCCGTCCTGCAGCACTGCCGCCGTCTCTTCCGGCCTGTTCAAGTAGCCCTTCATCACCTGGGGTCCTTTCACCGCCAGCTGCCCGATCTCCCCGATCCCCAGATCTCGTGTCGGGTCGTTCATCGCGACGATCTTCGCCAGGGTGCCGGGTATGGGGATCCCGATCGTGCCGCTCTTGCCCTCCCCGTAGATGGGATTGATATGGGTCACCGGAGGGGCCTCGCTGAGGCCGTACCCCTCCAGCAGGCGGCAGCCGGTCAGCTCCTGGAACTTTTTCTGCACCTCCAGCGGCAGGGGAGCGCCGCCGCTGATGCAGACACGCAGGGAAGAAAGATCGTATTTTTTGAGATTCTGGTGATTGATGATGGCCACATACATGGTCGGAACACCGGGAAACAGGGTCGGTCTGTTGCGGTGAATGTTGCCGAGCATCATCTTGACATCAAATTGCGGGATCAGCAGCAGGGTGCCGCAGAAGATCAGGGAGAGGTTCAGCAGGGTGCCCAGGCCGAAGACATGGAAGAAGGGGAGCAGGGCCAGGCCGATCTCCTGACCTTCTTTGGCGTCGGGCATCCAGCTGAAAATAGCGATGGGGTTGGCCACCAGATTTCTATGGGTGAGAACAACGCCCTTGGCCAGCCCGGTGGTCCCGCCGGTGTACATAATGCAGGCCGGAACAGCAAGATCCGCCTTGATCGGGGCAGCTGAAACATTTGAGCACTTTTTCATCAGCTCGGGCAGCCGATAATCATCCGCTTCGATGTTCACCCTATCGCCGTTTTTCTTTTCCATGAACAGGGTGTAAAGCGGTTTCATCCACCAGGGAAAATACTCTTTGATATTGGTGGAGATAATGGTCCGCAGCCTGGTCTTTTGCTTCAGCCTGCGGATCTGCGGATAAAACCTGCTCAGGGTGACGATCAGCTCTGCTTCACAGTCGTTGAGCTGATGCTCCATCTCCCTCTCTGTGTAAATGGGATTGCAGGGGACGACGGTGCAACCGGCTTGCATCGCGCCCAAATAGCAGAAAACAAACTGCGGACTGTTGGGCAGATTCAAGGCCACCCGCGAGCCCTTTGGCAAACCCAAACCGGCCAGCACCGCGGCAAAATTGTCCGCCAGGGCGCTGACCTGGCGATAGGTGAAAGTGTTCCGCATAAATTTAAGATGCGGATGATCGGGAAATCGCGCCACCGTGTTCTTAAACATTTCCGGCAGGGTTTTTTCAGGAATATCGACATCCTCAGGAACGCCGGGATCGTAGTGTTGCAACCAAATACGCTCCACTTCTGGCTCTCCCCCTTTATGAAATCAAATAATGTTGCTTAATTCAGTATATTCACTATTATCACTCCAATTCCTTCCGCGGCGGCCGAGCCCTGAACAAATACTTGCCGCACCCACAGATGAGCACCGCGGGGGTTGCCCCCACGAAAGCGGATATTTACCTGATGGCCAAACCGGTGAATCTGCCGGCGTTTTTCGCTCTGCAGTCGAACGAAGCTGCTGCACCGGGCAAACACTTCGGGTTATGCTCCCCTGTTGGCTTCAGTAGAGCACGGTACAATCCTTAAGCGCAGCGTATACCACAGATTCTTCGCTGCGCTCAGAATGACCGCGAGAGCGGTACTACCGAAGGACCGAAAGGGGAAAGGCTAGAATGACTGCGAGAGGGGCACACGGAAGGACCGAAAGGGGGAAG
>JAAZIG010000318.1 GCA_012510325.1 Bacillota bacterium | reverse complement strand
CCGGTCTGCTCCAGTCTGAGCACATCTTTTGGCTCCTGCACCACGCAAAACAGCTTTTGCTCCCGCCGCGAATCGCTGCAGTAACGGCAGGGATCCACCGCCGTCAGGCAGCCGCACTGAGAGCAGAAGAAGAGCTTGTCCTTGGCCTCGACGATCGCCCGGGCCAGACTGGCCGCTTCCTCGCGGGGCCGGCTCAGCAGAAAAAAAGACAGGCGCTGCGCCGTTTTGGGCCCGATCCCGGGAAAACGGCAAAATTCATCGATCAGTTTCTGCAGGGGTTCCGGGAAGCTCATCGGCGGTGTTCTGCTCCTTTTTTTGCTTCATCGATCAAAACATCCCCGGCGGAAGATTGAGGCCGCCGGTCACTTTCTGCATCTCGCTGTTGATCATCTCATCGACCTGCTTCAAGGCTTCGTTAACCGCCGCCAGGATCAGGTCTTCGAGCATTTCGCGGTTCTCTTCGCTGAGCACCTCCGGGTCGATCTGCAGCGATAGCAGCTCTTTGTGCCCGTTGACTTCAGCCCGGACGGCGCCGCCGCCGCTGCTGCTCTGCACCGTTTTTTCACCGAGCTGTTCTTGCATCTTGGCCATCTGTGTCTGTGCCTTCTGCACCTGCTTCAAAATTTTACCCATTCCGCCTTTCATCTACAGGCCCCCTTTTTTACTAAACCTCGAACACCTCTCCGGGAAAAAGCTTTACGGCATCTTCAAAGCTGTAGGCGGCTTTTTCTTTTCGCCCGCCGCCCCCTTCACCCTCCCGGGGCAAGGAGATGGCAGGAGGAACATCCTCCGCCGCAGCGCTCTCCGGTGCATAATCTTCATAGCGAACCCTCAGGCTAACCTGCCGGGACAACACTTTGGAGCAGCTCTCTTCCAGCAGAAACCGCTGCTCTTTTTGCTGGACCCGTTCTCCGGCATAATCGCCGCTCTCATAGCTCAGGATAAGCAGGTTCCCCTCGAGCCGGTGCTCCCGGGAGGCATTAAGATTTCTGTAAACCGCCTTGTTCTCCACCCTGACCCTCTCGCAGA
This sequence comes from Bacillota bacterium, assembly GCA_012510325.1. Lineage (GTDB taxonomy): Bacteria > Bacillota > Dethiobacteria > DTU022 > DTU022 > JAAZPQ01. The sequence goes on along the minus strand of JAAZIG010000318.1, from coordinate 6,125 downwards.
GCCGCTCCCACCAGGCCGCCTCTTCAGCAGCGGCGGGAGATGCTGTCTCCGGCTCCTCCGTCCGCTTCTCTGGCGCCGGCGCCGGCGGTGAAGCCGCCTTTTCAGGGGACTTCTCCGGAGGACCCTTCGTCCCGGCAGCCCCCTCCGCGGACGGACTCTTTTCAGCCCGGGACTTCACCGGAGCGTCGCGGACCTCTGTTTGCGCAACCCGGTGCTCCTCAGGGACGGCCTCCGTTTGCTCTATCCGGGTTTCCACCGGTGCAGAATCAACAGACAAGGCTTCCCGGTGCAGCAGGCGCATCATCCTGATAAAAGCAACCTCGAGAATAAACTGCGGGTAATGAGCATAGCGCATCTCACCGGCGAGCCCGTGAAGCAGCTCGATGAGCTCGAGCAGGTGAAGCCGCGCAAACCGGCCCCTAAATTGTTGCAGCAGCGCCTCAAATCCATAATAGCTCTCTTCCAGACGCAGCTTCCCCGGGGCCCCGCCGAGAAGAAGCCGGCTGAAGAAAAAAGTGAGATCCCGGGACAGCATGATCAGGTCGCGGCCGCTAAAGATAATTTCCTGCAGCGTCTCCAGACCTGCTTCCAGATCGCCCTCCGCCAGCGCCCCGATTAAAGCGCCGATGGTTTCAACCCGGGTTACCCCGGTCAGGGAGCGGACATGTTCCGCCGAGAGCGGCTCCTCGCCATAGGCACTGCATTGTTCCAAAATCCCGAGGGCATCCCGCAGCGAGCCTTCAGCCAGACGAGCCATCAGGCGCACCGCTTCATCCTCGGCCTGCCAGCCCTCATCGGCGAGCACCTGCCGGAGCTTCTCGCCGATCTGCTCCACCGTCAACAGGTGAAAGTCAAAACGCTGGCAGCGGGAAACAACCGTCGAAGGCAACCGGGCGGGATCGGTTGTCGCCAGGATAAAGATAACCCCCGGCGGCGGCTCCTCCAGGGTCTTTAAAAAAGCGTTGCAGGCCTCGTTGGTGAGCATATGCGCTTCATCGATGATATAAACCTTGTAGCGGCTTTCCCCGCTGGCGTAGCGGCTTTTTTCCCGCAGATCCCGAATCTCGTCGATGCCGCGGTTCGAAGCGGCATCCATCTCGATGACATCCAGCGAAACGCCGTCAGCGATATTGCGACAGGAGGAGCATTCCCCGCAGGGCTCCGGTGCGGGATAGCGGTGGCAATTCACCGCCCGGGCCATAATCTTCGCCGTCGTGGTCTTCCCCGTTCCCCGGGGACCGCAAAAGAGATAGGCATGCGCGAGCTGACCGCGGGAAAGGGCATGGCTCAGAGTGCGGGTAATATGTTCCTGCCCGGTGAGCTGGGCAAAAGCCAGCGGCCGCAGCCGCCGGTAGAGGCTCAGATAAGCCATTAAAGCACTTCCATTTCGGGGTAATAATAAATATTGGCCGTGCACCTGCCTTTGTTCCCCGCCCCCAGGCGCCTGCCGGACAGTTGGCTCCAACCCGGCGGCCCCGTGGCACCCGCAAGCTCTCATTTACCGCTGCTTCCTCCCGGATCTGACGGGGTTCATGAGTTTGCGCCGCACGGGACCGGGCCTTCAACACTACTTGCCCGGTGCTGACCCTGAAAGCTGCGAGACCGGGGGCAGGAATTAAACCCCGCTCTAGCGGATTGCGGGTTCAGGGCACCGCTACCTCCCCGTCTAGCACGGCCAAATCATAAAAATGGCGGAGAGAGTGGGATTCGAACCCACGAGACGAGGTTTTGCCCCGTCTACTCGCTTTCCAGGCGAGCGCCTTCGACCAACTCAGCCATCTCTCCACGCCAAGGTGATCCACCATTTTGGCTGCATATTTGTTTGTGCCGTCACCGGTATTATACACCGATCGGTGCAGTTGTTCAACCGCCCGCCCTCCTAGGCTCAGGTTACTTTTGGTAATAACAAAGACGGCCGCCGCCGTGATCTTAACACTGCGACACTCCGTCCATTCCGGCGGCATCGGTTGTGCGCAAAAGCGATCCAGATTTACCCCGTCTTGAGACTTTAGCGCCTCGACGTACTTGGTTGAGGAGACAAACGCCAAATCCTTGCGGAGATGAAACAAATCATTTGTGACACGGTCCATATGCCTGTCGCTTAAACCATGAACAGACTAATAGACAACACAGATCTGATCACTGTTAAAGTGAAATTTCAGGCGCTCGCGATCATCCCGGTAAAAGAAAAGCGCAGGTTCATTCTTCAAAAATATCTTCAAATAACATTGTCTGATATGAGGATGTGTTGCCTTCTCCGGGTTTGGTAAGCGTAACCCCAACATTGCGAAGATGTACGCTCTCCCCGCCGTGTAATTTGTAGTTGTAGATCAGATTTTTCCCCAGGTCTGCAAAGAACAGCGTCTCCGGCGTGTAAAAAACAAGCCGATTTTCGGATAAAAACCGGGATTCCTTTATATCGCTTCCCGATTCTATACCGGGTATTGCAAAACGTTTGCTTTTGTCGCTCAGTAAAATTATCTTTCCACTATCGGATAGGGGAACATGATAATCATACTCCGAAACAAGCGCGACCTTACTGTTGGCATTTACATGCAGTGCGATTTTATCCATGGGCCAGATGTTTTCAATAGTTCCGTCCCCAATGTGGTAACGATACAGGGCGGGCTTTCCGTGGGATTCGAAATTAGCCACTTCCGTATGTGGATCGAGCAAAATGCTGTAGACAACCTGATAATATATATAATCGCCATAGCCGCCACAAAACATGATTCTTTTCCCGGCGGCCAGGTTGCCCCCCTCAAGGTATTCGTAGTCACCGACGCCAATTGAAGTGTTTACATTGCCCGGCCCGAAACAGCTGTTTAGAAGGGTTAAATAACTCCTGCCTCCATGATCATAGTTCACGATTACCCGTTCTTCCAGCTGGACCGGTGCGCCGGTATCCATAAAAAACGGCTGCTTATCGTTCAGTGCCGCAACACAGAGATGAGGAAACCTGTCACATCGGTCAGCGAATATTTTCTCCACAGACCCGGGATCATGGCCATAGCCAATCCTGATGATATCGAAACTCATTTCTCCCCCGGCGCTGGTGTACGTCTCCAGAAGAAACATATGGTTATCAACACTAAAGGTTTGATAGGCCGCTACCGGCAGCTCAGACCTATAGATTAATAACCTCTCGTCCCCTTCCTCGCCTTCTGGACAGTAAAATATTTCAAGTAATTTGGTTTGGCAGGCCAGATAGATGCCCTCTCCGTCACTATTCCTGTCGTCCCAAAAGCCTGCGAGGGAGAAACCTTCGGGGAGCACCCTGAACTCCGCAGATTCATCCGGAAGTTCGCTTATCGAGTATCGGGGGACCCGTCCCCGGGTCACCAGAATCACCGCAACCAGAACGACCAGGATAATAATGGGAATTGCAGTGGCCAAAATGAAATCGCGTCTTCCTGACATAACGACTCCGGAACCCCCTTTCTTGAACATTCAGGTGCATTATGTCGGCAGGGCTAAGCCTTGCATCCCGGCCGGCTTGATCGCTTGTGCAAGAAGCCCGTTGTCGTGATCCGCCATGGAAAGAGATTACATTGTAAACTGCGTTGTCCTTGCTGTGACGACTAGAGCTGGTGTGTTTTTCGGCGGAAGGTTGGCTGTGTTGCGTATGGCGAAAGGTTCGGCTTGGAAGCACCTAGATCATATTTATACCATGTTTCCCCCATATGTAAAGCATGTGCTTATTATAATGTGTTTAACCTGTGATCATGTCCCCTCTAGGAGAAGGTGGAATACTAACATCACCGAGACAGAGCAACCGTTTTGTTGCAATCCGGAGAAGTCCGGAAGGAAGCGATCTTCGTGGAGAAAGCGGCAGAGGCCCGGGCTTGAGCACAGGCCAAGCAATTCGATTGAGAAGTGGAATGAGAGAAGCGAACGCCGAAGCAGCCGGATCGCCCCGGGCAGCCGTCACGCTTCCAAAGATAGCAAAGGGCATCTCCGCCAAACGGAAATGCCCTTTCATCTTCACTTTTTTTACAGATTAAAGAGGTACTACGTTTTCCGCCTGTTTCCCCCGGTCTCCTTCGACAATGTCAAACGAAACTTCCTGGCCCTCTTCCAGCGTCTTGAAACCTTCAGACTGGATCGCGGAGTAATGCACGAAAACATCCCCGCCTTCCTCGGTTTCGATAAAACCATAGCCTTTCTCCGGGTTAAACCATTTTACCTTACCTTGCATGTTTCACAGTTCTCCTTAAAGTTAATTAGAATCAAAAAGCGGAATAACGTTAAACACCTCTTGGTACCAGCAAAAATAGTTCCAAATCTGTTCAAGGTGATCCCGTCTTTTCAACGCCAAAGTCTACCCTACCACAACAGAAGCAAAAGATCAAATATTGCCAGAATTATGATCTGCACCCACAAGATCGCACCGCCATCTCATGAGCCCCCACCGGTCCCCGGAGCGACCCGGCTTACGCTAAAAACTTAAGCCCGCACCTGGCGGGCTCAAGATATGGCGGAGAGAGGGGGATTCGAACCCCCGAACGGCGTAAACCGTTACACGATTTCGAGTCGTGCGCCTTCAACCGGACTCGGCCATCTCTCCGCCTCTTATTATATCAACGAAAACAGGTTTGTAAAGAGCGTTCAGCCCCGCCTTTTCTTAAAGAATTCCCGGAGCAGGGCTGCACATTCGGCTTCTAGAACCCCGGCGGTCACTGCCAGGCGGTGGTTCAGCCGTTGATCCTGGACGATATTATAAAGAGTGCCGCAGGCGCCCCCCTTGGGATCGGCAGCCCCGTAGACCAGCCTTGCCAAACGCGCCTGCACCAGGGCGCCGGCGCACATGGCGCAGGGCTCCAGGGTGACATAGAGAGTGCAACCCTCCAGGCGCCAGCCCCCCAAGATCCGTCCCCCCTCGCGCAAGGCCAGGATCTCGGCGTGAGCGGTGGGGTCCTTCAGCTCCTCGCAGCGGTTCCGGCCGAAGGCGACGATCTCACCGCCCCTGACCAGCACCGCCCCCACAGGCACCTCCCCGCAGGAACAGGCCTCCCGAGCCTGCTTCAGAGCCGCCTCCATATAAACCGTATCGTCTTTTTCATAATCTTTGCCCATGCTGTTATTATAACCCTTCCGGCCGGACAGCCCGGGTTAAACGGCTGCCAAAGCCCGGCTAGCCCTTACAGTCCGCTTTATCCGCATAATCAAGTAAAATCATCCGGCATTGCTTGCAGATCCAGGCTGGAAACAAAAAATCCCCGAAAGCGTTGTTCGCCAGCAAAATCTCTCCCGGCTTCGGCAACAAGGTAAAATTATGCCGCTTCTTGACCCAGGCCACCCTTTGCCTCCCCTGCAAAAAACCCTGCTCCATTTCACTGTTGCATTGAGGACAATTCATCATCAAGCCTCCATTTACTCGCTCATCCATCCGCTATGCCGATCTCCCGCAGCGCCTTTTGCAGATCTTTTAAGAGCAGCGGCCGCATGCTTTCCGGGTATCCGGACAGATTAGCCTTCCGCAACGCACTGACAATACCTGCCTTTAAGTCGGGCTTATGCCGCGCGATGAGCGGTAGAGCCCTGATACACTGTCTTGCCGTGATCGGTTTCTCGTCATGGATATGTTTCAGATACCGGTCAATGAGCTGAGCGATCTTGTTTTCTTCGTCCCACCTGGCGTTGGCGGCGATCAGGAGAAGGGCCCTTGTCCTGATATATGAATTGGGATCCTCCAGCATCTCCGCAAAGGTTTCCAAGAAGGGGTAGATAATATTAGAGCTCCTGCTTTTGCTCTCAAGGCGTTTTAAACACCGGTAAGCATATTTGCTGTCGCCACTGCTCAGACCCTCTACAAGACCTTGCAGATCGGTCATTGTTCTCATCCCCTCGGCGGCATCGAAGCCCAATCTTTCCGGTATTTGACTTCTGCATAAGAGCCCCAAAAGCGGCATACTCTGCAGATGCAGGTGTAGTATATTGAACTTCCTGTACACACTTCGATATTCCCGTGAACGCAGCTAACGCGGTGCCGGCGCTGCACAGAGTATGGGACTCGGCGTTCACCGGCTACTCCCTGTGCTTCAGCTCCTCCTGGTCAACGCTTCCGGAGATGCCGTCGTCCTTGATCCGCCCATCCTTAATCGTATAGTGGTAGATCGCCCCGG
>JAAZIG010000317.1 GCA_012510325.1 Bacillota bacterium | reverse complement strand
CTGCACGCCCTGCCGCTGCCGGAAAGCGGCTCTTTGTGGGGCCGGAGCCGGAAGCGGGAGCCAGAGTGGGAGGGGCGGTTCCAGCAGCAGCAGCTCCTGCAGCGGCCGCCTGCTTTTGCTCAGGAGAAGGGTGCGGGCGCTGCCACACCGCCGCAGGGGGAGCCCGCTCTCTGGAGCGAGCGGGAGTCGGCGGCGGAGCGGGAAGGCGCCGCTTTCGCCGAAGCGGATCCCGGCGGGGGCTGCCGCCTCATCGGGCAGTTCCTGCACAGTTACCTGGTGGCGCAGCAGGGCGAGGAGCTGCTGCTCATCGACCAGCATGCCGCCCATGAGCGTATTCTCTACCACCAGTTTATCACTGCGGAGCCGGCGCAGAGAGGGGCGCAGCTGACGATACCGCTCCATCTGGAGTTGCCCCCGGCCTGGCGCGAGCGCCTCGATGAGTTCCGACCCTTTCTGGAGGAGGCGGGGTTTAATCTGGAACCATTTGGAGATAATAGTTATATTCTCCGGGCGGTCCCGCTGACGGTCCAGGGCGAGCCGGAGGGGGGGATTCACGTCCTCTTCGAGCAGCTGTTGCAGGGGGAGCCCGCCCCGGGAGAGGACGATCGCCACCGCATTTTGAAGACGGTTGCCTGCCACCGCGCGGTCAAGGCCAGACAGCCGCTGGAGCGAAGGGAGGCCGAGCAGCTGCTGCGGGACTGGGAGAGGACTCCCGGCGCCGCTCACTGCCCGCACGGACGCCCGACGGTGCTCCGCTTTCACCGCGATGAACTGGATCGGGGCTTTCACCGCCGGGGAGGCGGACACTGATGGGCTCACCGAAAATACCGCTGCTGGCGCTGGTCGGGCCCACGGCGGCGGGCAAAAGCGCGCTGGCCATGGAGGTGGCCCGGCGCCTGGGCACCGGGATTATCAGCGCCGATTCAGCCCAGGTTTACCGGGGTCTCGATATCGGGACGGCCAAACCGGATGCTGCAGAAAAAAGACTCATCCGCCACCACCTCATCGATCTGGTTGAACCGGACGAGGATTACAGCGTCGCCGATTATCAGCGCGACGCCCGGCAGCTCATCGCCCGCCTGTGGCGACAAGGGCGGCTGCCGTTCATCGTCGGCGGCACGGGGCTGTACCTGCAGGCGGTGATCGCGGATTATGCTTTCGGCAGCCGGGGGAAAGATGAAGCGCTGCGGAAGCGGTTGAATGAGGAAGCCGAGGCGGCGGGCCCGGAGGCGCTTCACCGCCGCCTGGAGGGGATCGATCCGGCAGCGGCGCTGAAGATCCACCCCCGCGACCGGCGGCGGATCATCCGGGCCCTCGAAGTCTACGCCCTCGAGGGGACGCCGATCTCGCAGCAGGTGGAAAGGACCAAAAAGCAGGAGCCGCCGTACCGGCTGCTCCTGTTCGGGCTGACCCGGCCGCGCCCGCTGCTCTACCGCCTCATCGAGGAAAGGACCGAGGCGATGCTCGCCCGCGGCTTTGTCGACGAGGTGAAAGGGCTGCTCGAGAGAGGCTATCCGCGCAGCTCCCCCGGGCTGCAGATTCTGGGCTACCGCCAGCTGGCCGCCTATATTGCCGGGGAGATGGAAAGGGAAGAGGCGGTTGCGGCGATCAAAAGGGAGACCAGAAGGCTGGCCAAACGGCAGCTGACCTGGTTCAGGCGAGAGCAGCGCATCATCTGGATCGAGCTGCCGGAGAGAAGCGGATTGGCTGCTCCGGCGGAAAAAATTGTGAAGACAGCAAAGGAAATCTTTGGCTAGAAGGAGAATAGGATAGGGTAAAGATAAAATGGAGGGACAATCGATGAAGGGACCGGTGAACCTGCAGGATACATTTTTGAACCAACTGCGCAAAGAAAATATCTCCACGACGGTATTTTTAGTGAACGGTTATCAGATTAAAGGGATCATCCGCAGCTTTGACCAATTTACTGTGTTAATCGATGTGGAAGGAAAACAGCAGCTGGTCTACAAGCATGCCATCTCCACGGTGATTCCACTGCGAAATGTCAGCTTACAACAGCCTGCCGAAAGTGACAGAGTAGAGCTATAATCAGAAAAAAAGAAGGCGGGCTCCCGGTAAAAGTTTTTCGAAATTACTTTTGAATATGTTTCAATATCTTTTCACCGCGGTATTCCGTCGGTGAAAGGATGGTGGGTATGAAAAAATTATCATGGGCCGGATTGGTTGTCCAAATTTTGATGACGATAACTATTGTCCTGCTTGCAATTTTGGGCAAACCGATCCCGGATTTTTTAATGGCCATCCTTATTGGCGGGATGCTAATCTGTGTTGTCTCTTCTATATCGAGACAATACATTGAAATAAACAGAGCAATAGACCGTGTCGTTTTTAAAGAGCGGCACTGACCCACTGATTCTTTTCCCATTTAATCCTCGCCGGGCGTATACTAGAGCGGTTGCAAAAGGAGCGAGGAAAAATGATGTTCCCACCTGCCAGATCGCCCCACCAATATATGGGGCCACAACTATACCGGAAAATCGAAAAAGGCGAGATCGGCACTCTGGAGGCGCTGCATCAGCTGAGTGAGGCGCACCCCCGGGGCCCTGCGGCGCAGGAGCCCTCCCAGCGGGAGCAGGCTGCCGCTGCGGCGGCGCTGTGGGAGCTGAATCAGCTGGTCGGGCTCTCCGAGGTGAAGAAGACGGTGGAGGAGATCGGCGCCTATATCGAGATCGGGAAGCAGCGGGAGGCGCATCACTTAAATTGCGAGCCGCTGGTTTTGCATATGATCTTCAGCGGCAATCCGGGCACCGGAAAGACCACGGTGGCGCGGCTGCTGGGAAGGCTCTTCCAGGGGCTGGGGGTGCTGAGCCGGGGCCATCTGGTGGAGGTGGAAAGGGCCGATTTGGTGGGCGAATATATCGGCCACACCGCCCAAAAGACGAGAGAGCAGGTGCAGAAGGCGATGGGGGGGATGCTCTTTGTCGATGAAGCCTACTCGCTTGGGCGCGGCGGGGCCAAGGATTTCGGTAAAGAGGCCGTCGATCTGCTGGTCAAGGCGATGGAGGACTACCGCCACGATTTTGTGCTTATCCTGGCCGGATACAGCCGGGAGATGGCCTCCTTTCTCAAGTTAAACCCGGGGCTCAGCTCCCGCTTTCCCATTCAGATCGCCTACCCCGATTACAGCGCCGCCGAGCTGCTGGAGATCGCCGCGATGATGGCGCGGCGGCGCCACTATTCCTTTTCCGGGGCGGCAAAAGCGAAACTGCAGCGCTTTTTAAGCGGAAGGCAAGGCGAGCTCAACTTCAGCAATGCCCGGCTGGTGCGCAATATTTTGGAGAAGGCGATCCGCCGGCAGGCGCTGCGGTTGAGCGGAAGGGAAGAGCCCGGGCGGGAAGAGCTGATTACGCTCGAAGCTGCGGATCTGGCGGTGGAGCGGTCATGAATCTGGCGATGGCCGTCGTCGGAACCGCCGGGGCGGGGAAAACTCTTTTCTGCATCAATTTTGCCGAGTACATGGGGGCGGGCAGCCTCAGCTACAGCGAGGTGAGCGGAGGGAACGAGAGGAGGGCGCTGCTCTCCCCTGCCGGCGCCCGCAACCTGATGGTGGGCCGCGGCCGGCGCGGCAACGGGGTGCTGCGCACTTTTACCGTTCATCTGACGGGGCCGCTTCGCCGTCTGTCCCTTATCGACACCGCCGCCCTGCCGGAGCGGGATCCGCTGCCGCGCTTTGAGCGCTCGCGGCTGGCGCTGACCCTGCAAGCGGTGGCCGGGGCCGATCTGATCCTGCTGCTCATCGATGTGAGCTGCGCCGATCCGGCCCACGAGGAGTTCAACGAAAGGGCGGAAGGCTCTCTCGCGGCTTACTGTCGGCAGCAGGGCAAGCTCTTCTTGACCGGCGGCAGCAAAGCCGACCTGCTCAAGAGGGCTCCGGAAAAGCACAGGCGGCGCCCGCTTTACGCCGGGGCGAACCTGCTGCTCATCTCCTCGGTGACGGGGCTCGGCTTTGCCCGGGTAAGAGGGCTGATTCGCGGGGGAGCGGCCCTTTCCGCTGCGGGGTCATCCCGCCAGGTGATAAATTAAGGCCATCGAGATGATCCCGGCAAAGAGGGTTAAGAAGATACTTTTTGACTTTACTCCCACCGCCACGGTGGGGAAAAAGGCCCACAGGTACAGGTTGCCTGCGCTGAGATCGAGGCGGCCCGCCGGCGCCAGTATGGAGACGGCGGTCAGGGCCCCGAGAACGGCCGGCGCGACGAAGGAGAGCCATCTCTTGAGCAGCGGGGGCATCTCCCGGCGCGAGAAGAGCGCCACCGGCAGGATCCGCGGTGCCATGCTCACCACGGCGACGCCGAAGATCATGAGCCAGATCTGCAGGTCACTCACGGAAGAGCACCCCCATGGTCGCGCCGATTAAGGTGGCGGCGACGATATTGAAATTGGTGGACATCGCTCCGGGAATGAAATGGCCCACCAAAATGGCGATAAGGGCGGCGGCGAGGGCGACGTAGAGCTCGCTCTTGCGCTGCACCAGGATCACCAGCAGGGAGATATACATGGCCGGCAGGGCAAAGTTCATCCCCAGCTGCTCGGTGTTGCCGATAAAGTGGCCCAGCAGCGCCCCGAAGAAGGTGCTGCCGATCCAGGCGAGGTGGGCGGTGAAGACCAGTCCGGCGAGATAGGCGGTGGTGGCCTCGTGGCTGCGGTAGCGGTTCATCGAGACGGCGTAGACTTCGTCGGTGAGGCCGTAGGAAAGGGCGGTGGCTGCGGCCGGGGAGAGGCGGCCCTGCAGATGGGGCACCGTGGAGGCGGCGAAGAGGGCGTAGCGTAAATTGACCAGAATGTTGGTCAGAATGATCGCCAAAAGAGAGCCGCCGCTTTTGCTCATCCCGATGGCGATGAACTGACCCGCGCCGGTCAGGCAGAGCGCCGACATGGAGATGCTCTGGAAGGCCGAAAGACCGGCGTCCCTGGCCATTACGCCGAAGGCAAAACCCAGCGGCAGATAGCCCAGTACTATGGGAAAGGCCTCCTTGATACCCTGGTATAGTTCCTGCTTGATCATCGGTGTGCGGTCTCTTTTATCCTCCAAATAAAGATAGCCGGTTGTGCGAGGGTCTCCCCGGCCTGCACCCTATATTCTGCAGGAACCCGGGGGAACCCTTTTTCTTGAAGGTCCGCTTCCGCCAAACCGCGGCGGCGGCGGGGGGGATCTGCCTGCCGGCAGGATTCCGCTAGAGGCAGAGGATCTCCTCGATGGTCAGATGCTCCACGGTCGAGGGGTCGATTCCCTTGAGTCGGGCGGCCAGCTCTTTGGCCGGCACCTCATCGATAGTTCTGATGACCCTGAAATTGCGTTGCTCCAGCCAGAGAAAGAAACGCCAGGCGGTGCAATCCTGGCAGTGGTTCTTTTTTTTCTCCAGATAGGCCTCTTCCTCCAGCGATTCAAGAGCCTCGTGCTCGGGGCAGTTGATCTCGCGGCAAAAGGACCCGGGGCTGTATTTTTCGTCCATCTTTGTACCTCCTGGATTGTAGATTGTAGAAGTATTGGTCACCTATATTCAATTATATCAGAACTTTCTTGATGATGTCCGCCGCCCGCTGTTTTCGGCGGCAAGCGGGGGGGAGAGTGCTCCCGGGGGGCCCGAAAAATGGCATCGTGGGGGAAATGTGGTAGAATAGAGCTAAACCGGATTATTTCTTAGCGGAAGGTGGTCGGTTCGGTAATGCTTTTGGGAATCGATGTGGGCGGGACCTCCACTGACGGGGTTCTCCTTCAAGACGGGGCCATGGAGAGAAGTGTCAAGAAACCGAGCCGGAGAGAGGATTTGACGGCCACAATTTTAGAGGTGCTCGATGAGCTGCTCGAGGGGCGGGATCCCGGTGCGGTGCGGCGGCTGGTGATCAGCACCACTTTGGTGACGAATCTGCTGGCCACGCAGAGAGGGGTCCGGACGGCGCTTATGCTCATCCCCGGCCGGGGGCTGCCGTTTGAGTATTACCGCATCGCCCCGGACACCTACTTTCTGCAGGGCAATATCGATTTCAGGGGCAATATCACGGAAAACATCTCCGAGGAGCAGGTTCTGGCTGCGCTTCAGGATATTGAAAAGAAGGGGATCCGCCATCTCGCCGTGGCGGCGAAGTTCTCCCACCGCAATCGCACTGTGGAGCAGGAGATCTCCCGCCTGATCCGGCGGCATTACCCGGCGGCGGAAGTTATTTTGGGGGGCGATATGGCGGACCGGTTGAATTTTCCGCGCCGGGCGGCGACGGCATACTACAGCGCCATGACTGCACCGCAGTGGAACGAATTTGCCGCCGGGGTGGAGAAGGCGGTGCGGCAGCGGGGGCTGCAGGTTCCGGTGGAGATCCTCAAGGCCGACGGGGGGACGATGCCGCTGGAGGTGTCGTGCCTGCGGCCGGTGGAGACGGCCTATTCGGGACCGGCGGCGAGCACCATGGGGGCGGTGGCGCTCAGTCTGCGGAAGGAAAACGCCGTGGTTATCGATATCGGGGGGACCACCGCCGATATCGCCCTGCTCCTGGACGGGGAGCCTCTTCATGCCTCGAAAGGGGCCTGTATCGACGGCCGCTACACCCATATCCATGCTCTGGCGCTGCGTTCGCTGGCGTTAGGCGGGGACAGTGTCCTCAAAGAACAGCCGGGCGGGGTGGAGATCAGAGCGGAGAGGGTGGGCCCGGCGGCCTGTTTTGGAGGCCCCGCGGCGACGGTGACCGATGCCTTCAACTGCTTTGGCGGACTGGGGATTGGGAAGGCGGAGCAGAGCACAGAGGTGCTCTCCGGGGTGGCTGCCGGCGCCGGGCTGGCGCTGCAGCACTGCGCCGGTGCCGTGGTGGAGCAGGTGGTGGAACAGCTGCGGCAGCTCATCGAAGAGATGTTCCGCGAGTGGGAAGATGAACCGGCTTACAAAGTTTGGGAGATCGTCAACCGGCGCCGTTTTAAAATGGACCGGCTCATCGGGATTGGGGCGGCGGCGGGGATGATCGTGCCGCTGCTGGCGGAAAAATTGGGGGTTGAGTATACGGTGCACCGGGCGGCTCCGGTGGCCAATGCCCTCGGCGCGGCGGTGGCCCGGCCTACCCTGATGGTGCATCTGTATGCCGACACACAGCAGAAACGCTTTGTCATCGATCAGGAGGGAATCGAGGGACCCATCGACAACCCCGCCGGATTTCAGCTTGCCGAAGCCGAGGAGATGGCGCTCGATTACCTGGCCCGCCTGGCCGAGGAAAAGGGCGCCGGGAGCTACGCCCGGGAGGCGCGCATCGACCTGTCAGAGCAGTTCAACATGATCCGCGGCATGAGTCGGGTGGGAAAAATTTTTCAGGTCAGGGTGCAGATCGCACCGGGCCTCATCGATGATTTCAAGGGGGTGGCGGAGTGAAACAGACAGGACTGCTCTTTTTTCCCGCTTTCGACTGGGCGATCTCGCCGACACATCCGGAACGTGAGGAGAGGCTGCTCTACACGCGGGATCAGATCTTCGAAGAGGGCGTCATCGACCTGCCCCAGATCCGCGAGTACCAACCCCGCCTCGCTTCGCTGAAGGATATCGCCCGGGTTCATTTCTGTATTCCCACGGTGAATGATATCGCCACTGAAGCTCATCTGGTCTCGGCAGGGGGCGCACTGGTGATGGGTGACGCCTTCATGGAGAAGGAGATCAAAAATGGTTTTGCCATTATTCGTCCGCCGGGGCATCACGCCATGACCGTGGCGCACGGCAACCGCGGCTTCTGCAATATCAATAATGAAGCGATCATGGTCGAGTACCTGAGACGCAAGTACGGGATCAGGCGGATCGCTATCGTTGATACCGATGTCCACCACGGCGACGGCACTCAGGAGATCTTCTATCACGATCCCGACATCCTCTTCATCTCTTTTCATCAGGACGGCCGGACCCTCTATCCGGGCACCGGTTTTATCGAGGAG
>JAAZIG010000316.1 GCA_012510325.1 Bacillota bacterium | reverse complement strand
GCAATATATTTGAACGGATCCCCCCCCAGCTGGCGGCCGATGTTATGGAGGACGGGATCGCCCTTGTCGGCGGGGGTTCGCTTCTGCACAACTTTGACCTTTACCTGAGCCGTGAAACCAACCTGCCGGTCCGGCGGGTGAAGGATCCCTTTACTTGCGTAGTGCAGGGAGCCAGCGAGGCCCTCGGCTATCTAAAAGATCTGGCGGCGGCCCCGGGAGACCGCCCCCAGCCCCTTTTCCTTCCCTGAGCGGCGGCTGCCCGCTGTGCACTTTTCCAGCAAGCTGTCCGCCCGCTAGTGATATAATAAAACCATCTTGAATTTTGGGGGAAAAACTATTGCGTCATGACGGTAGAGCAAGCGGTGCACTGCGCCCGGTGGAGATCACCCGTTCCTATCTGAAATACCCGGAAGGGTCTGCCCTTATTGCTATGGGCGATACTATTGTCCTCTGTACGGCCACTCTCGAGGAGGCCGTCCCGGCTTTTCGGAAAGGACTCGGCCGGGGATGGGTTACCGCCGAATATGCGATGCTGCCCCGCTCGACGGAAACCCGTTCGCTCAGGGAAACAAGAGGAAGGGTTAACGCGCGCAACCTGGAAATTCAGCGGCTCATCGGCCGCTCCCTGCGCGGTGTGGTCGATTTTTCGGCCATGGGGGAGCGGACCATCTGGCTCGATTGCGATGTGATCCAGGCTGACGGGGGCACCCGGACGGCGGCGGTGACCGGCTCTTTTGTCGCTCTCGCCGAAGCCTTTCTCATGATGAAAGAGCGGGAGCTGGTGGAGAAGATCCCTTTGAAGGGCTATCTGGCTGCCGTCAGCGTCGGTCTGGTGAAGGGGGCTGCACTTCTCGATCTTGATTACCGGGAGGATGTTTCCGCTTCCGTTGATCTGAATGTGGTGATGAACGGAGCGGGCGAAATGGTGGAGATCCAGGGCACCGCCGAAGAAGGAACTTTTAACCGGGAGCAGCTCGATCTTCTGCTGGACCTGGCCGGCGCCGGTATTGCCGAGCTGATCGGAAAGCAGCAGGAGTCGCTCGGCGAAAAGGCGGTTCAACTGATTGAGACCGCCTGCGGCAGCGGCCGGTAGGGGAAAAAGAGCGTGCAGCGATTAATTGTAGCCACCCGCAATGCGAACAAGGTCCGCGAGATCAGAGCTCTTCTTGAGGGGCTGCCCCTGGAAGTAACTTCTTTGCTCGAACTGCCCCCTTCCCCTCCGGTGGAGGAGGACCAACCGACCTACGCGGGCAACGCCATGAAAAAGGCGGCGGCGGTCCGCGCAGCGGCGGGAACTGCCGGAGCCATCGTCATCGCCGATGATTCAGGCCTGGAGGTGGAGGCGCTGGGAGGCCTTCCCGGAGTGCACGCGGCCCGTTTTGCCGGACCCGCTGCTGATGATACAGCGAATAACCGCCTGCTTCTGGAAAAAATGAGCGGTCTTTCGCCGGAGAAAAGGGCTGCTGAATTCAGGTGCGCCGTCGCCATTCTCTTTCCGGACGGCCGCACCGAACTGGTGGAAGAGAGCTGCTCCGGGAAGATCGCTGAATTGCTGCAGGGACGCCGGGGATTTGGTTACGATCCCCTCTTTATCTATGAACCGGCGGGACTCACCTTCGCTGAAATGGGGGCAGAGGCGAAAAACAGGGTCAGCCACCGGGGCAAAGCCCTCCGCCGGGTTCGCCTTCTCATCGCCGGCTGGCTCGAAGGGTGACGTGAGCTTCGGGGAACGCCTTTTCTGGTATATTCCTGCCAGCTGCAGTTTCCCCCTTAAGGAATTTTGCTGCCGCTTCTTTTACGGAGATAGATCCCTCCCGCTTTTTCCGGTCCATAGCAAAACGATTGCTGCTCTTTCTCTGTGACCTCGGGATCCCGGCCTCCTCCCGGGGGTGACCCGGTCACAGCTTAAACAGAGGGCAGGGTCCGGCCATCTTTAAAGGCGCCCGCATTTGGTGTATAATACAGAAGGGCATGAACCCGTCGGGGCGTGGCGCAGTTTGGCAGCGCACTTGGTTTGGGACCAAGGGGTCGCCGGTTCAAATCCGGCCGCCCCGACCACTGATTTATAAGGGTTTATCGGGATTTTTGTAATTCAAAAACTTCATTTGACAATCCGCACCAGGTTAATCCGTTCCCCCTGATCGGAATCGGGTGTGCGGGTGCGGAACCCACTCTTGATCAATTCATAGATTACGTGGTTGGCTTCCACCAAGCTTATGCGGGAGCGGTCCCGGGTTAGCTCGTCGATGACCGGCAGCAAGCCGTTCCTCAATGATCTTATTTGGTTTCTTCGAAAATAATATACTTGCTCAGTTATCTTTCACATTGTATGGTGTGCTAATTTTATCCAAAAGTTCAAGTTCGACATATTTATAATCCGTAGTTTTGTAAAAGTACAGTTCGACTGTCTTACCTTGCTCGTACAAGTTTATTTTTCTGACATTAAATGATAACCTAATTATTCCGTAAGGGGTATTCCAGGTCGATCTCCATTGATGCCAGTCCTGAACCCATGATCAGCCGGCGCAGCAAGGGGTTGTAGATAAAGGGGGCTTTCATGTTTTTCAGCAGGATGTTTCTACCCAGCGGTGCTGTCAGTTTGCGATAAGCTGTTGCAGCAGCAGGAAGTCCCCCCGAAAGTGCTTTGGCTGCCAGCAGGGCGCCGGCAAAGGCATAGCTCAGCCCTTCTGCGGAACTGGGGCTGATCCATCCTGCCGCTTCGCCGATGAGTAAAATGCCTTCCCGGCCGGTAAATATCTTGCCGGGCCGGGGCCGCAGGATCAGGGCGCTTTCCTTTCGGATCACCCGCTTCAGGCGGTAACCGTAGGGCTCAAGTTTTTCCTTCAACAGGGTAAATTTTGCGGCGGCGTCTTTTCCGGGAGCCAGGGCGGCGCCCAGGAGCAGCGTCTCTCCCTTGGGGATAGTCCAGGCGTAAAAATCGGTGATGGCCGGGTCAAAGATAGCAGAAAAATGAGGCAGCGCCTCTCCGGTTTGGAGCCACTCCTGCAGGG
>JAAZIG010000315.1 GCA_012510325.1 Bacillota bacterium | reverse complement strand
GTTTCGCGATGTCAAGGTGCCCCGTGAAAATATTGTCGGCAAGCTCAACGGGGGCTACGCAGTCTTCAACACGATGATGATTCCCGAGCGCCTGGGAACCGCCGCGATGACCATCGGGGCGGCCAGGCCCGCGCTGGAGATCGCCACACACTATACCTCGCGGCGCAAGGCTTTCGGACAGGTGATTAACCGGTTCCAGGGGGTCAGCTTCCAGATTGCCGAAGCGGCGATGCTGCTCGACGCCGCCCGGGCCCTGGTCTACGCTACCGCCCGCGCAGTCGATGCCCAGCTCGACTACCGCCGGATCAGGCGGATGGTCTCAGAAACGAAGAAGTTTGTCACCGAATCGTGCCAAAAAGTCGTTCACAATTCGATGCAGGTGCTTGGCGGCATCGGCTACACCAATATCCTGCCGGTGGAACGGATCAGCCGCGATATCCGCCTGGCCTCCATCTGGACCGGCAGCAACGAAGTGATGTCCATGATCGTCGCCCATGAATGGTACCGGGAGTACCAGCAAAAGAAAGCGGCGCTCCAGACTCGCGACTTTGCCGCCGATGCTGAAGAGGCCGGCGCCGAGGAGGAGCTTATCTACGAATAGAGGGCCGTAGCCGGCGGTTTTCCTCCGGAGGGGGTTTCTCCCTCCGGAGGGTTTTGGAGGAACGGGAGGGGGACCGGCGCGGCTATGCTTAGAGCTCCTTGCTGTTAACAGCGCTTCTGATCAGCTGGTATGCCTCGGTGTTTTTCCTTTTTAGAGCAACCCTTGTCGCCAGCTGTCTTTGGCAAGCGGGGCAGCACAGTGTTTCCGGAACTGCAGAAAGATCAACAGCGCTGTTTACGATCTTTTCCAGGTACATTCGCTTCAGGCTGCCCCTGCCTTTTTTCTGATAGAGCGCCACTGCGGCTTTACAGTAGCCGCAGGAAACCATCAGCAGGCGGCTGCCTTTTATTTTTCTGCAGTGAGGGTTTTTAAAGATTGCCAGACCACCTTTGTCCTCTCATTTTAGAACCGGTGTCGACGACAGGGGCGCAAGTTACGGTGATGCTCAATCCTGCCATAGCCCTACTTCACCGGCCCTGCCGCCGTCTCCTGCCGCCCGGCGATATCGCTGCAAGGGCGGCCTTTAGTTTGTTACCGGGGCGCTGTCCTGAATTTGTCGAGTTCGCTGAACAGATCTGCCACCAGCTCATCCCACAGGACGTCCAGCTCTTCCTCAGTGTATATTTCCAGATGATCGATCCCGCCCAATTCGCCGATGTACTCTTCAATGTGTTGCTCCAGCAGCCCGGCGATGTGATCCAGCAGGCTTTGCGGGAAGGGCCTGCCGTAGAGACCAGGTATCTCCGCAGAGTAACTGGTACAGGCGTCGGTGATCCCGGTATACCCCTCCCGGTAGGAAAGAGACATGAACAGCTCAACCGACATATCGGCAAATTCATCCCAGGCTTGGCCCGGGGTCAACCGGTATACCCAACTGGCTTTTGACATTTCTCCGCACTTCCTTTCTTTTATTTTCCGCAGAAGGACCGTTGCAGCGAACTTGTCCGGCTGGGGACCGTCCTGCCCCGGGCAACCGGTTTGCCAGAGGGAACCCGTTACAGTTTAGCCGGATTTGCCGCTTCAACAGAGTAATATACAAAAAAGTCCGCCAAGCGGACACTTGTTTAAAATATATTTTCCCAGAGGCGAGCCCGAGCACGGGGTTGCTATTCTGAGGTGAAACGCGATCTGTCCCTGAAACCAGAACTGTCGACAAGCCGTGATTGGCAAAATAGCAGGAAAATGCTGCTTGCAGTAGAAAACCATTACTAAGCACAACTGCATCAAACGAGATCTTTCGGCAAACCAGCCTGCGGCCTGTTGCTGGTTTAAGGACAGTGCGGGGAACACGCGCAGACCCGGTCAGGCAGGCTTGCATATTGCCAAATTCGCCAGACGCCGCTGACCGTGAAATCACTGACAAGGAGTATGGCCACCATGAACTTTACTTTTTTACATGCTGCCGATATTCATCTGGACAGCCCTCTGGTGGGGCTGGAGCGTTATGAGGGGGCTCCGGTGGAATATGTTCGGGGGGCG
>JAAZIG010000044.1 GCA_012510325.1 Bacillota bacterium | reverse complement strand
TCCCGCACCGGCCAAGCCCGATCCGCTCCTGCCTGAAACAGAGCGTCTGGCCCTTTCGGGAAAGCTGCCGCTGCGGCGCCATAAACTTGCTCAGGAGGCGCTCCGGTTTATCCTCGCCCTGGGCGGAGCGACGAAGAAGGTCGTCTTATCCTGGCCCCGGGTCTCCGCCGCCGCCGGGCGGGAACAGCTGCCCTCATTCTATCTATCCCGCTGCGGCGAAGCTCTCTGTGCCGCCCGCCCCGGCCATGACCAGCTCTTCCGACTTCCCGGCTACCGCTATATCGCTGCTCTTTCAGAGCGAGGCAGCGTCATGGAGCCGGTGACGGCGGCGGAATACGATCTCGGCTGCAGTTTGAGTCTGCCGCCCGGGCAGCGGTTGCCCTATTTCCGGGCTCTGGCGCCGGTATTGAGCAGTCTTCTCTCTGCGGATGCGGCCCGGTTCGGCCGCCTCTGGAGCGCACATGACGGTGTTTTTTCCCGGAGGGATCCCGGGGAGACGCCGTTGTTTCTCCCGGATCGGACTGCCTTCTCGGCGACGGCTCTGGAAGATTATGCCCGCTGCCCCTACAGCTATTTCCTGAAGCGCCTGCTCAAGCTGGGCTCCCTCGAGGAGCCGGAGGAGCTGCTCCGCATCACCCCGCTGACGCGAGGAAGGCTGCTTCACCGGATCCTCGAAGAATTTTACCGCGGCGCTGCCGCAGAGGGGCTCCTTCCGGTGAGACGCTTTCCCGGGCGGTGCCGTTTACTGCTCCAGCGGATTTCCCACGAAGAATTTGCCGCGGTGCCCCCGGAAGAGCGCCCTCCCTACCCCCTTCTATGGCGGCTGCAGATCCGCGTGCTCGAAGAGACTTTGCAGGCTTTGTTAACCTGGGAGATTGAAGCTGAAGAAGATTATATCCCCGTGGATTTTGAAGTGGCTTTCGGCTTTTCCCGGGACGGGGGGGCGCCGGTGTCGCTGGAGCTGCCCTCGGGGGAAACGGTCTCTTTCCGGGGAAGGATTGACCGGGTCGATCGGAGCGGCAGCGCGGTCCGGGTTATCGATTACAAGACCGGGAAAAGAAGGGCCAAAGACAACAGCCTCGCCGGAGGGGAGGCGCTTCAGCTGCCCATCTACCTGCTCGCCGCCGCAGCGCTTTACGGATGGCAAAAGCCCGGTGACGCAGAAGCTTACTCCTATCATCTCTCCCCGGAAGGGGTGGAGACAGTGCTCTTTTCCGGTGACTCCTGGTCGCAACAAGAAGAACTGTTAAAAGAAGCGGTGGAGATAATCTATGAGGGGATCAGAGCAGGCCGTTTTTTCCCCTACCCCGGACGGAACTGCCGCTACTGCGAATATGCGGCCATCTGCGGCCCGGATATCGAGAGGAACTACCGTCTCAAGGCGGCGGATCCGGTGTTGGACCTTTTTCTCAGATTAAAGGAAAGCAGCTCGTAAAATGAACACAGGGGTGATCTGTTGAGCGGACAGGACCATAGCGGCGCTGCGCTGGTCGATGCCCGGGAGCGCCGTCTGGCGGAGAGCGATCTCAGCCGCAGTTACTGGGTTGAGGCCGGCGCGGGCACCGGCAAGACCACATTGCTGATCCGGCGGCTGCTCACCATTATATTTAGTGAAGCGGCCCGCCTCAGCGAGATCGCGGCGATCACCTTTACAGAGAAGGCCGCCGCCGAGCTGAAAGCCCGGTTGCGCGATGAGCTGGAGGGGAGAGCGGCCGGAGCTCCGCCGGACGAGCTTGCGCCGATCCGGCAGGCGCTGGAGGAGCTGGAGACGGCCGCGATCACGACCATCCATTCCTTCGCCGGTTCCCTGCTGCGCGAACGGCCGGTGGAGGCGGCGGTCGATCCCCATTTCCGGATAGCCGACGAGGGCGACTTGGACGATCTTCTGGAGCAGGTCTGGGAGGAGTGGTTTTTTTCGGAGGTGTCCGCTGCCCCGGAGGTGCTCAGCCGGGCTTTGACCCTGGGGGTCTCCCCGGAGCGGCTCCGGGAGCTCGGCGGGATTCTCTACCGGCAGCGGGATCTGGTCATGGAGGGCCGCCCTCCCGAACCGCTCGTCCCGGTGCCTTTTTTTGACGATCTCCTGGAGGCACGGCTCCCTGAACTGAAAAGTTTGCTCGATTTTTGCGCAGTTCCCGAAGACCGGGGTTACCGCCATCTTCTGGAGATCATCGGCGCTGCGGAAAGATATTCCAGTCTTGACGGCCTGGAAAAAGAGCGTTTTTTACTCCGGATATTTCCTGCCGTTGCTTCCCGGGGCAACCAAAATAATTGGCAGCCCCGGGAGCGCTGCCTCCGGCAGAAAGAGATCTGCAGCGAGCTGAAGGCCGCACAAAAGGCGGCGCTTCGCTCAGTCCGGGAGCGGCTGACCAACGATCTGGTTCGCTGGTGCCGCGGCTATCTGGAGGCGGTGGAGAGGGCCAAGGAGGAGGCGGGGCTGCTCGATTTTCAGGATCTGCTGCTCAAGGCGCGCAACCTTCTCCGCGATTCGAAAGAGGTGCGCCGCTACTTCCAGCGCCGATTTCGCTATCTCCTGGTCGATGAGTTTCAGGACACCGATCCCCTGCAGGTGGACCTGCTCTTTCTGCTCGCCGAAGAGGAGCCCCGCGCCGGCTCCTGGCAGGAGGCCGTACCCGCTCGTGGAAAACTTTTTCTCGTCGGCGACCCCAAGCAGTCGATCTATCGTTTCCGGCGTGCCGATATCGAGATCTACCAGGAAGCGCGGCAGCAGCTGCTCGAGCACGGTGAGGCCCTCTCCATCTCACAGAATTTCCGCACCCTTCCGGCGCTGATCGAGTGGGTCAACGACACTTTCAGCCGGCTGATCGAGCCGCAGGGCCGCTACCAGCCCGACTATCAGCACCTGAGCGCCTACCGCCCGCCGCGGAATGAGCCGTCGGTGGTCCTGCTTGAGCCCTGCAGTTCCCTCGACGCGCTGAGAGCCGATGAAATTCGGGCTGCCGAGGCCGCCGCGGTGGCGGGGCTGATCAAAACCGCTGTCGGTGAGTGGAGCATCCCCGCGGCGCAGGGGGGCAGCCGCCCGCTGCAGTACGGGGATATCGCCCTGCTGTTCCCGACGACGACCGGTCTTTATCATTTTGAGGAGGCGCTGCGCCGCTGCGGGATCCCTTTCCGGTTGGAAGGGGGGCGGCAGTTCTTTTTTCGTGAGGAGATTTCCTTTTTGAAGAGTTTGCTGGTCGCAGTGGGCGATCCGTTCGCTGAGGTTGCTCTCGTGGCGGTGCTGCGCTACTGGGCGGGGATTTCCGATGAGCTGCTCTTCCACTACACTGCCTCCGGTGGAAGGCTGAGCTATCTTGATGATCCCGGTGCAAAATATCCTCTGCTGCAGGAGGCCTTTGCTCTTCTCCGGGAGGCGCACCGCCGGCGGCAGCAGCTCTCCGTGGCCGCCCTCGCCGGGGAGCTGCTCGAGAAAACCTGGTTCTGGCAGCGGGCCTCCCTGAGGAGATACGGGCAGCAGGCCGCGGGAAATTTGCGCAAAGCCCTGCAGATGATCCGGCTTTTGGAGATGGAGCGCCCCCTCACCCTGAAGGGGGCGGTGAACTGGCTGAACCGGATGGCGGAGCAGGGCCGGGAGGAGGCCGAATCGCTGCTCCACGATCCCGGCAGCGATGCGGTTCAACTTCTCACTATCCACAAGGCCAAAGGGCTGGAATTTCCTGCGGTCTTTCTGGTGAATATGGGCGGGCGGGTGAGAGGGGGGACCCCCTTCATGGCCGACCGGGTCAAAGGCCATTTTTATCTCAAGCTGGGCGAGCTGGTCAGCCCCGGACTGGAGGAGGCGGAGGCGCAGGAGAAGCTGCGCCTGGAGGCGGAAAGGATTCGCCTTTTTTACGTGGCTACAACAAGAGCCCGGGATATCCTGGTTCTGCCCCGCTTTTACAAAGAGGGCTCTCCCGGCTTCTGGGCCTACCTGGAGAAAGCGGAAGCGGAAGCGGACGATCTCTGGGCGGGAGCGCTGCCGGTGACGGCGACGGAGCCTTTTGCCGGCGGAGCGGATGAGGCCGCCGCCGGAGCGGCACCGGAAGAGGACGGCACCGCCCTTGCAGAAAAACTCGTTGGCGAGCGCCGCCTCTGGTTCGACGAGCTGGCCGGAACGATCCGCAGCGCCGCCGTCCCCGGGCCTTACAGCAGCGCCGGCGGATTGGCCGGACATGCCGCAGAGGAGGCGGCCGGCTCCGCGGCGGCTGCTCTCTACGGCGATGGGGCGGCGGTTGTGCAGACAGGCGGGATCGCTTTCGGCTCCGCTTTTCATGATATCATGGAGCGGATTGAGCTGCGCGATCCTTCGCCCGGGCAGCTGGCCGGGCTGGCCGATCGTGCGGCCAAACACTGGGGGAGCGGGGCTCCCGCCGAGCTGGTCCGGCTGGTTCAGTCCACTCTGGAGCATCCCCTTCTCGTGAGAGCCGGGCAGGCCGCTCTGCTCCTGCGGGAGCTGCCGTTCATTTACGAATTTGACGATCTTCTCGTCGAGGGGATCATCGATCTCCTTTTCCGGGAGGAAGAGGGGCTGGTCATCGTTGACTACAAGACCGATGTGGGGGAACCGGAGAGGCGGTGGGAGGGTTACCAACGCCAGGGCGCCGTTTACGGCCTGGCCATGGCTGCGATCACCGGGCTCCCGGTTAAGGAGATCTCTTTTCTCTTTGTCCGGGAGGGGCTGGTGAAGAGCCTTCTCCACCCTGAACCGGCCGCTCTGCGCGAGCTCCTTCGGCAAACATAAAAGGTAAAGGTTGTGCATATATATGGAAGAGATCAGGCCGGGTGTCTGGGTGGTTTACGGCGAAAACAGGGGCCGGTTTCCCTTTGCCCATTCCCTTTATTTAAAAGGGGAGCAGCGCGTCCTTATCGACACCGGGGCGGGCCGGGGTTTGCAGCAGCTTGTCGGCAAGGTGGACCGGGTCTATCTGAGCCATTACCACCGCGATCACCTTGCCGGAAATAGCCTTTTTGCCGGAGTCCCCTTCTCCGTCCACCCGCTCGATGAACCCGGCATCGCTTCAGAAGAAGGTTTTTACCGCCTCACGGGGCTAAAGGGGATGGGGCAGCAGTACTGGGACACCCTGGGGCATAAGGGGTTTAGCGCCACCTGTGCTGCTGAAAGGCACGGCGAAGGCGATCGAATCGACCTCGGCGGTCTCACGCTGCAGGTTATTCATGCTCCGGGGCATACTCCCGGGCACTGTGTCTTTCTGGTGGAAGAGTGCGAGCTTCTTTTCACCGTTGATATCGATCTTTCCCCTTTCGGGCCCTGGTACGGCAATGAAAGCTCCGATCTGGTGCAGTTTACAGAATCGGTGCAGCGGCTCCGCTCTATGAAAGCCGGGCTGGTCGTTACGAGCCACGGCCGGCCGGTGGTTGAGGATATTGATGGGAAGCTGGAGAGATATGGCGCCGTCATCGAGGAGCGCCACGAGCTGATTTACGGTTTGCTCCGCCAAAGAGCGATGACTCTGGAGCAGCTCATCGATCTGAAGCCCATCTACCGGCGCCATCCCGAACCGGTCCCGGTCTACCGGTTTTTTGAAGGGATGATGGTGAAAAAACATTTGGCGGTTCTCCAGAGCCGGAAAGCGGTGGAGTGCACCGGAGAGGAGCAGCTCTATCAGGCGCGCTAGGCGCGCGCTCCTGATCCTCCCGGAACTTACGGCGGGGGAAAGGGGTGTTTACGGCGCAGGGCGCCGTTCTGAAGAACCGGAATCTTCTCCGGCTGGCAATAGTTTGCTATTGTCAAAAAGGGCGATCTGAATTATAATTAATTTAGCCCAAAAAACTGTGAGAAGGGTCAGAAGCGATGAAGGTAAGAGAATATTTAAAAAACAAATTGAGGCAGGGAGCGGTTCATATCACCCTGATCGATCCCTCCCGGCAGCTCCCGGAGGCGGCGGGTCGTCTCGCGCGCACCGCTCAGGAAGTGGGCAGCGATCTGGTCCTAATCGGCAGCGCTTCTGAACACGGCCAGCGGCTGCTCATGGAGACGGCCGAGGCGGTTCAGTTGAAAACGACCATTCCGGTTATCTTTTTACCCGGAGGGAGCGATTCCATCAGCTTTAATCTCGATGCCCTCCTTTTCCTGAGCATGCTGAATTCCCGCAAACCTCAGTTTGTCACGGCCGCCCATGCCCGCATCGCCCTGATCTTGAAACGGCTCTCTGTGGAGACCATCTCGGCAGGGTATATCGTTGTTGAGCCGGGGATGAAACTCGGCGAGCTCGGCGAGGCCGATCTGGTGACACGCGATAATTTTTGGAAAGCTATCGGCTACGCTCTCACCGCCGAATTCATGGGCATGGATTATGTTTATCTGGAAGCGGGCAGCGGGGCGGCGCAACCTGTTCCGGCCGGGATGATCCGGGCAGTGAAGCGCGAGATCTCCATCCCCCTCATCGTCGGCGGCGGCATTCGCACAGCTGTTGATGCCCGCCGGGTGCGCCAGGCCGGCGCCGATATTGTCATCACCGGTACGGTGATTGAAAATGCCGGTTACCGCGAGCGGCTCCGTTCCATCCTCAGTGCGATCAAGGAATAGCTGCAATTTTCAAAAAGATAACCCCCCGGCATTTCAGCAGGACTGATGAAAGGTTAAGCGAAGATCTGTTCAGATCTGTCATTGGCGGGATCTGCTGTTCCCGGCAGCCGGCGCCTCAGTGAGCCGGTAACATGTTTTACAGGGGGGATCTGTTTGCCAGAACTAAACCTGCGTGACTACAGGGATCTATTTTCCGGTTACACGGAGCTGCGGGCTCAGGAGAACCGGACTGTGAATATAACCTTTGTCCGGGGCAACAATACGCTGAACTCGCGCTCGTCCACCGGCGGGATATCGGCGCGGGTCTACCGCAGCGGTTCATGGGGCTTTGCTTCTCATCCGGTGCTCTCCGCAGAAAATGTGAAGGCGGTGCTCCGCGCCGCTGCAGACAGTGCTCTTTTCCTCGATTCAAGGGAGAAGAAAAACAGGGGACCCCTTCCCGCCGATCCCACCACTTCAGAAAGCGATTTCTCCACGACCAGACCGAGGAGAAGCCAGAAGGAGCTGGTCGAGTTCGTCCGCGAGCTCGACGACCATATCGCCTCCGCCTATCCGGAGCTGGCCGGCCGGACGGTTTCACTGCGCTGCCTCGATATGGAAAAAAGGCTGCTCACCGCGGACGGGTCCTACGCCCGCTCCATGATTCCGCGCAGCTTCATCTATGTGGATCTCGCCCTCATCAGAGCGGGGCAGCCGGTGGAGCTGTTCGATGTCTACGGCGGGCTGGGGCAGTTTGAAGAGCAGTTCTCTTCTCCGGAGGAACTTTTTGAAAAGATTGCCGGACAGCACCGCCATCTGGTCAAGAAAAGTGAGGGTGTCTTTGCCGACGCCGGGCTGAAAACCTGCGTTCTCGACGCCGATCTCGCCGGGATTCTGGCCCATGAAGCGATCGGTCATACCGTGGAGGCGGATATCGTCAGGAGCGGTTCCGCCGCCGGGGGCAGGATCGGACAGGAGGTGGCCGCCCCCCTGATCACCATGATCGACTACGCCCACTCATACAAGGGCAAAAACTGCCCTGTTCCCGTCCTGGTGGATGATGAGGGCACCAGGGCGCAGGATGCGGTGATCATCGAGAAGGGTGTTCTGAAAAGCTACCTGCACAACAAGGAGAGCGCAGCGCACTTTAAGGTCGCGCCCACGGGCAATGCCCGGGCTTATCAGTTTTCGGATGAACCGCTTATCCGGATGCGCAATACGGCAATTTTGCCGGGCTCCTCCAGTCTGGAGGAGATGATTGCCTCCGTTGACGACGGGTATTACCTGATCAGGGCGAGCAACGGACAGGCTGATTCCACCAGCGAATTTATGTTCGGCGTTGTTCTGGGGTACGAGATCAAGCAGGGCCGGCTCCGCCGGGCGATCAAAGATACCACCATCTCGGGGGTGGCTTTCGATATGTTAAAAACCGTCTCCATGATCTCCGGGGAGATGAACTGGATGAGCAGCGGCATGTGCGGCAAAAAACAGTTGATCCCCGTGGGCATGGGCGGACCGGCGCTCAAATGCCGGGTCAACCTGGGAGGCAGGTAGCATGGAAAAACCCACAGAGATTGCCCGGGAGGGCCTCGCTGCTTTGCTCGGGGCCGGGGCTGAAAAAGCGCAGTGCCGCTTCACGCAGACCACCACCGATGAACTGAATGTGGATCTCGGTGAGTGCAGCCTTCTGCGGACCACCTTCGATACCCACATCGATCTGGCGGCGATAAAGGACCGGAGGAAGGGTTCAACTTCGCTCAACCGGTCCGGTGGCCCCGCGTTGCAGGAGGCCGCCGCCGCGGTGATTGGACTCGCCGCCGCCTCCGCTCCCGACGAGGCCCATGAGATCGCCCCCGCCCAACCGGCGGCTGTATTTACGGCGGGAGCAAGCCGGCCGGATCGTGACAAGCTCTACTCGAGGTTGAAGGAACTGCTGCACGAGATCGGGGCCCGCTATCCCCGGATCATGGTGCGCCAGGCGATCCTGGATTTCACGCGGACAGAAAGTGCTTTGGTGAACTCCAACGGCGTCGATTTTGTCACCCGCAAGGGGATCTACCGGGCTTCGGTCTTCTTCTCTTCCCGGGAGGGGGAGCGGGTCTCCTCGTTTAACATCACCGGTTTTTCGAGCAGGGATCTGGAGCGGAGCCTTTTGGAGTGCGGCTCTCTGGATACCCTGCTGCGTCAGTCAACGGAGCAGCTTGTGACCCGGCCGCTGCAGGGCAAATTTGTCGGTGAAGTGATCATCACTCCCGACTGCCTCGGCGATCTTCTCGCCTTTCTCAGCGGCGCCATCGGCGACGGCCCGCTCATCTCCGGAACCAGCATCTACCGCGACCGGCTCGGGAAGCGGATCGCCGCTCCAGTTTTTAGCCTGCACTCGCGTCCCGCCGGCGGTGAAATCTGCGACGGCTACTTCGTCACAGCCGACGGCTACGCCGCCGGTGACCTCACGATTGTGGAAAACGGGGTGCTGAAATCATTTCTGCTGAGCCTCTACGGTTCCCGCAAAACCGGCCTCCCCCGGGCGGTAAACGATGGCAGCGCCTTCGTCGTTGATCCGGGAGAAACCGCTTTTGAGGAGATGGTCCGTTCGGTGAAGCGGGGTCTCCTCCTGGCCAGATTCTCCGGGGGGGTGCCCGGTGAAAGCGGCGATTTTGCGGGTGTGGCCAAGAACAGCTATCTTATCGAAGACGGCGAGATCAAATACCCCTTGAGCGAGACGATGATCGCGGGCAATTTTGCCGAGATTTTCAAGAGCATCACCGCTGTCTCCCGCGAGCGGATCGATTTCGGCAGCGCTCTCCTGCCATGGGTCGCCGCTTCCGGGGTGACCGTATCGGGAAAATAGGAAGGCTTCCGGAGCGGCTGAAGCTCTGATCGGAGAAATTTCAGGAGTGGTCGAGGGCATCGGGACAGTCTGACGGGGTCAATCGTTGTTTCACGGAGCCAAATCTTTCGCCTGCGGCGGCGGAGCAGCACTGCGCGGCGGGTTTATTTTTCAGCGCCGCATTCGCCGCCGCGCCCGCTAAGTGTCTCCAGAGCATGGTCGAGGACCGCTTCGAGCACGGCGAAGCATTCCCGCACCGCTTTGGGGCTGCCGGGAAGGTTGATGATGAGCGTCTGTCCGCTGATCCCGGCGGCGGCTCGCGAGAGCATCGCCCGGGGGGTGGCGGAGAAGGTTTCCCGGCGCATCGCTTCGGGAATTCCCGGCACGAGCCTTTCGACCACCTCCAGGGTGGCCTCGGGGGTGATATCGCGCGGCGAAAGCCCCGTGCCGCCGGAGGTGAAGACGGCGTTCAGCCCTTCTGCAACCATGCGCCGCAGCTCCGCAGTGAGAGCGCTGTGCTCATCGGGGACCATGGTGCGGCGGGCGATGTCGCCCCGGGGGAACAGCAGCTCCCCGAGCAGGGGACCGCTCCGATCCTCACGCTCTCCGGCGGCGCCCTTGTCGCTGACAATGATAATGCCGAAGCGGTAGTGCGGCAGCACCTCCAGGGGGTCGCCGGCGCGGAGAGGGCCTCCCTGCAGCACTTCGGCCCAGATTTCCTGCTGTGTGGTGACGCGCTCGCCGGCCTGCTCACCGGCAGCGCAGCGACGGTGCGGGGGGGTCACCCTGAGGATCGCCTCCGCTCCCGCTTTGAGGCGCGTGCCCGGAGACAGGCTGAGCCGGTCGATCCCGCGGGTGAGCAGGCTCCCGGCAAGGTCGTCCGGTTTCGCCTTCGCGCCCTGAGCGCGCCTCTGTCCGGCGCTTTCCGCCGCCGGCAGGCTGACCGGGCGGTGAGCGGAGCCGGCGTGACTGTCGCCCGTGAGCCCCTGCACTCTGATCAGGAGCCCGGTTTCTCTATCTTTTTTGCCTCCGCCCCCTTCGGCACCGGTGCGGACAGCGATAATTTCACCCATCTTCATTCTCCCGGCGGTAAACGCCGGAGCGTCCCCCCTTCTTTTCGAGCAGCCTGATATTCTGGATCAGCATATCCTTATCGACGGCCTTGCACATATCATAGATCGTCAGGGCGGCGGCGCTCACTCCGGTAAGCGCCTCCATCTCTACTCCTGTCCGGCCGGTCAGCTTCACCCGTACGCCGATCTCGATCTTGCTCTCCGCTTCGTTCAGGTTGAAGTCGACATCAATCCCGGAGATGTTGAGCGGATGAGCCATGGGGATGAGCCGGCCGGTCTCCTTTACCGCCATGATCGCCGCCACCTGAGCCACGGCGAGCACATCGCCCTTTTTCAGGCTCCCTTCCCGGATCCGGGCCAGGGTTTGGGGAGCGACGATAATCTCCCCGGCAGCGTAAGCTTCGCGGCGGGTGCTTGCTTTGGCGGAAACGTCGACCATCCGCGGCCGTCCGGCTCCGTCGAAATGGGTCAGCTCCGGAGCTGCCGCCCCGGGAGAGCCAAAAAAACGCTCAATGATAAAGCGGGCCAGGCCGGCGGAATCGTTGAGCCCGAACAGGGGCAGCGGGCGGGGCAGCGGCAGCTCCTCCAGGTCGGTGACCACGGCGATGACCCCTGCGGGCAGGAGCGGCTGACGGCTGACGGCGCTGCGGAGAACCTCGATCTTGGGGAAGGGGCTTTCCCTCCTCCCCTCGATGAGCACCAGATCCATATCCGGAAGCCTGTTTGAAGCGATTTTGTTGATCCCTTCAGCCGGGCCGCTGCCGATGAAAATATATTTTTCCGGAGTGAGCATCCCGGTGACGGCGGCGCCGGCTTCGGCGAAGCGCCAGGTGTCCTTTCCCGGAACGTCGAGATTGTAGCGGTGCACTGTTCCCTTCAGCGCTGCCACCTGCAGCCCCCGGGCAGTCAGCTCGGGCAGCAGTTTTTCCAGGACAGTGGTTTTGCCGGTCCCGGATTGAGCGGCAATCAGATCGATTATCACTGGCGGCAAGGCGCCACCCCCTCGTCGTTTCTGTTAACCGCCGGTTCGGGACATCCCCCGCATCGCCTGCGGGCTGATCCCCCCGGCGCCCCGGTGAGCGCCCATCAGGTGTTTTTCCGGTTTTAGCCGGACCACCTCCTGCAGCAGCTTCTGCATCGCCGCCGCATCGCCCAGTGCCGGGCGGACCGGGAACTCCTTCTGCCAGTAGAGACAACACTTCAGATAGCCCTCGGCGGTGAGCCGCAGCCGGTTGCAGGAGTGGCAAAAGTGTTGGCTGATGGGATGAATCAGCCCGACGGTGCCTCTGCCCCCGGGCAAGCTGAAGTATTCCGCCGGTCCCGCGCCGGCGGGAGACTCCGCCGGTGAGAGGGGTACCCCCATCCCGGCGGCAACTTCGTGGATATAGCTCAGCGGCAGGTAATACTGCTCATGCTCCGTTCCCTGCGCCCCGATGGGCATATACTCGATGAAGCGCAGGTGGAGCTCCTTTTCCAGAGCCAGCTTCAAAAAGGCGGGCACCTCCGGGTGATTGATTCCTTTCATCAGCACAATGTTTATCTTGACCGGTTTCAGATCCGCCTCCAGGGCGGCCTCGATCCCGGCCAGGGCCCGGCCGAGGTCACCGCCCCGCGTGATCCTGCCGTAGAGCTCCGGTTTTAGCGAATCGAGACTGATATTGACCCGCCGCAGCCCCGCCTGCTTCAGGAGTCCGGCAAACTGCGGTAGCAGGATCCCGTTTGTGCTCATCGTCAGCTCGGTGATCCCGGGGATCCGGGAGCTCTCTTCAACGAGGTGCAGCAGCTCTTTGCGCACCAGCGGTTCGCCTCCGGTAAAGCGAACCCTGGTGATCCCCAGGGCCGCGCCCGCGGCAATCACCTCGAGGATCTCTTCGTAGGTTAAGATCCGCTCGTGGGGGATCTGCTTGACCCCTTCCGGTCCCATGCAGTAGATACAGCGCAGATTGCAGCGGTCGGTTACCGAGACCCTTAAATAATCGTGTTTGCGTCCATAATGATCAATCAGTGCCATCTTGTTCTCTTCTCCCAACTGCCTGAGTGTAGCGCCCCATCAGAATTCCGGGACCGGCTCAGTTCATCAACTTGCCGGCGTCGCGCATGCTGTAACCGCCCATCGCCTCAACCCGTTTTCGAAAAGCGGGATCGCCGATCAGCTTCCGCACAGCTTTTCCCGCCCCGGAGCGGTAAAAGGAATCGCTC
>JAAZIG010000314.1 GCA_012510325.1 Bacillota bacterium | reverse complement strand
ATTTAGGTGCACGCTGAGGGCGATCCAGATACCGGTATAATCAAAAGCGGCGGCCGATACGGTAATATCTTTTTCTATGGAAGAAGCGCCACAGCTATCCCACCCGGCTCCATCTTCCAGGATGGTCAGGGGAACCTCCACCCTTAATGTCTCTCTCCCCTCCAGGGGCACCACCAGGGTAACTTGGCGGGCGGCACGATCAAGGGGTGGAAACTGTAACCAGGCCTGGTTAACCGCACCGCCACCGCCTAGAAAGCGGGGAGCGTCCGGTGGCAAATCATAGCGGGTGCCCGCATCATCAAGGAGGTAGAGATGAAGATAATTTTCCCAACGGGCGTCATGGTCTGCTTGCCAGTCTTCCTCTTTCTTTTTATCCACTTGCGGATCGGGATGGGAAACATACCCGGGTAGCCCCTCGATATAGAGCTGCAGGCCGGTGTAATGGGGGTTGGCTAGAAGACCGGATACCTCCACGAAACCGCCTCCCCCCTCTACTCTCACCTTTTGACGGGCAAATAAAACCCATTCCTCCTGCTCCCCCTTTTCGACCAGACCGAACCCGGGAACCAGGGTTAACATCCTCTGCATACCGGCCCAGACCCGTTCCGGGCCCACCCAAGCCACGGCCAGGGCGGCTGTGAAGAGGAGAATCACAGCCGCCGCCGTCAGGGCCGAAGAGGCTCTTTTAAACAGAGCCCGCCGGCGGTAGGGGGGCGCCTGCGATACCCGGGCCAGGGTTCGTTTCTTGATCCGCTGCAGTGTCTCTGCTGTGGGCTCCGGTTCAAGGGCCAGCACCGTCTCGGAAAAGTCATCAGGCAGACCAATTGCTTCTAGAAACTGATCCAGGACTCTATCTTCACTTTTACCCTTTTTCATAGGGGGACACCACCTTGTTTTCATAATCATCCAGCAACTGCTGTTTTAAATGACGGCGGGCTCGCCAGAGCCGGTTATCAACTGCCCCGCGGGAGATGCCGCAGAAAACGGCAATGGCTTCAATGCTCTGTTCCAGATAATAGCGCCGGTAAAGTATCTCTCGTGCGGCGGGCGGGAGGGCGGCCAGGGCAGAGGCAATCTGCTCCCGTTTTTCCTGTTCCAACACGACTTTTTCCGGAGTTATCGAAACGGTGAGTCCAGGCTCACCGGTCATCAAGACATCTTCTACCGCTAGGTTCTCACCGGCCGGGTTGTTCTTCCGTTTAAAACGACGTCTATAATCAAGGGCCTGATAGCGGGCCAGCATCAGCACCCAGGTGCGCAGCCCGGAGCGGTCCGGGTTAAATTTCTCTCGTTTACGCAGCACCTCCAGGTAGGTATCGCTACAGCATTCTTCAATATCGCGTTCGTCTCCGCAACCGGCTAAAATACGTGCTACCAGGCGGTAAACCAGTGAGCCATAAAGATCAATAATTCTTTCCAGGATTTGCGAATCACTTAGGCCTTGACGCAGGCGGCGCCCCAGCTCTTTCTCCGTCATCTTTAAAAACCTCCACTGTTACCGGATCTTTAAACCAGAGGTCCCTCTACCTATTACTACGTCGGCTGGGATGGATTTCTCACCGGCGGCATGAGGCCACTGAGGGTGTCCCAAGGTTAAACCAGAATTTCAACCGGGTGAGGACAGGACGATTTAAGAAAACTTGACTGTAAATGATGTTTATAGTTTATCATTAAGTGAAACAAAGAGCAGGGCGGGTGCTATGCGTATAAAAGAGATTGACAACCGTTTGGGGAGCGGAAAAATATAAGGTTTTATGAACGCGAGGGTCTCATTGAATATCCAATGTATTGTCACTTGATCGAGCTTCCCCAAGGGATATTTTAAATGAAATAAATTCAACTCCCCGATTTGAAATCAAACGTTAGTGTGAAATGGTGAATAAAGAGCTAGGAAAACAAAAAGGGACAGGAAGCCCTCAAAATAGGAAGGAGTTAGCGTTGGGTTTTAGTGAAATTAGTCGTATTGGCCTGCGGGAAGGCGTTTTGCCATCATTTTAATGTATATGATGATGGAAGGTCAGAATTAAGGTTGAGTTATTTTGATATGCACACCCTTATTATGTTTTGCACCTCCCGTTTTTGTTTGAAAGCAATTCACCAGTAGTAATTGTAGAAGGAGATGCGGGTGTTACTGTGGAATCTTGCCAACAATCGACTAACAAATTACCCAGCAGGAGCGGTAGTATTGAGTAAAGAAGTGTTATCTTTGTTCAATAATAGATGCTATGATTTAGATGAGGAAATTGTAAGTGATGATTTTATGAACAAGGAAACTGTAGGCACGCCATCAACCACTAATCCATCTTTCTGGGGTGGAACCGTCCCTTGGTTGGCATCGGCAGAAATAGATCAAGAGAGAACCACCAGAACGACAACTGGCTTGCAAAATTCATCGGCAAAAATCGCTCCAAAGAACTCTGTTTGGGCTGCTTTAGCTGGGTCGGGTAAAACAAAATGTATCACTATATGAAGTGGTGGGCACCGGGATGATAACCGATGAAACCCTTTTCCGCTGCTATCTGGAAGGCGACGAGAGCGGGTTGACCGCGTTGATGGAGCGTTATGGTAACAGCTTAACTTTTTATATAAATGGTTATCTCCATGATATAAACGATGCGGAAGATCTGATGATTGAAGCGTTTGCCTACCTCACCGTCAAAAAGCCTCGAATCCGGGAAAACTTCAAGGCATATCTCTATAAAACGGCACGCCACCTTGCCCTGCGGTTTGTTTCTAAAAACCGCCTGCGCCGCTGCTTCGGTTTTGAAGATTTGGGGCAAGAACCGGAGAGCGGATCGCTCATCGAGGAAGTTATCCAAACGGAGGAACGCAATCGTATT
>JAAZIG010000043.1 GCA_012510325.1 Bacillota bacterium | reverse complement strand
TTTTAGCACCTCTTCCAGTGTATCGTAAGCCCAGCCCACCGGGCTCACCCGCATCGCCGAGCCGTTGCCGTAGCTGTTGTAAGGCGCGCTGCTCTCAGAATGAAGCCAACCGAGAAACCTGCCTCCATAGCCGGCAGCAGGATAACGACGGCCGTACTCCTTAAACGCAGCAGCATAGTCTTTCTTGTTCAAAATACAATCGGCCACCGCCACCGTCAGCACCGTATCATCGGTAAAAGTGGAGTCCGGGCTGAAGAGCTCAAAAGCAGTGCTCTTCACATTGTTAAACTCAAATACAGAACCGATCACATCTCCGGCAATCGCTCCGATCATCTGAACACCCCCTCGTCACCGCCGGTCTTCCGCTATCATTTCACCAAGACTCTTATCAGTTTCCCGCTTGAGCGCAACAGCGGGCGCTGAACCGGGTTTGCCGCCGTGCCAGCTCGCCTCACCACTCTGTAAAAGATCCTCTGCAACCCAGGGCAGTTGGCGATTAACCGGTACAAGCCTGGCTACAGGGATGCCCCTTACTGTAATTGTAAACATTTCCCCGTCCTTAACCCGCTTCAGATAGCGGCTCAGTCTGTCTTTAATTTTTCCAACCCCGACCTCTTCCACCTTGTTCACATCCCGTTAAAAGATCAACGTAGCCTCGGTTTGATGCTGCGCCAGAACGCCCTCCTGCCTTGCCGGGACTCCCTCGCAACAGCAGGCTGCTATCAATCTGTTTCTTCCGCAATAATTGTTTCCAGGTGAGATACCAGAAGGGGGATATCCCTTTTCACAGTTTCCCATACAATATCGAGGTCTACATCGAAATAAGCATGAATTAGCCGGTTCCGCATACCTATAATGACAGCCCACGGTAGAAAGCTGTGCCTTCGGCGTAAGTCGTCGGATACCCTCGCGGCAGCCTCGCCAATTATCTCCAGAAGCGCACAATCGAAAGGCTTAATTTACGGTCCTGTTCAAGATCTGATCTTTTCTTGCCTAATGTGAAAGCGATGATCTCCTGCGCAGCTTCCAACATATGTTTTAAACGCACCGCATCAGGACTCAGAGTAGAGCACCTCCGCAGCTGAAATAACCTCTTCCCGAAAGTACTTGCTTAATTCCGCTGGTGTTCTCAAATCAATTTTGCGTCCGCCAAACATTTGGGCAAGTTCTGTTTCCATTCTGGATAAGTTGAAATAACCTGGAACATGCCCCTGTTTAAATTCTACAAGCAAGTCGATGTCGCTATCCGGCTTGAGCTCACCGCGTAAGGCGGAGCCAAACAACGCCAGCCTGTTAATTTTGTTGATCGAACAAAATCGGGTCAGTTTATGCTTGTGAAAGGAAACCTCCATCTCTTTGCACCTCATCTTTTCGCACTCTCACATAGGACTCTCTCTGCCCACCACCCGATGAACCCCCAAGGCAAAGCAATGGAAAATTGCCTGTTTGAAAAAGCTAAGTATATTTTACCACAAATGGAGCAGTTCCCCACAACAATAGGCTTTATGTAGCCACTTGCTATTTATTTCTGCTTCGCCGGTGTATCGGATAAAAATTAAAAGTTGACCCGGGATTCATACTCTGGTTATGTTCTTCGATATTTTGCCGGGCCGAAACCCCTTTACCTGGTGGAAAAGAACTACACTTCGGGATTAAATTCTTGATAGATCGACCCACCCTTTGCTGTGGGAATACCGCTCCAGCTCCGGAATAGTCATTTCAATAGCACTGTTGGCACTGCCACAGGCCGGATAGACCGTATCAAAGCGCTTCAGTGACTGATCCAGATAAACTTCAACTCCCTCATTTACCGCAAAGGGACAAATGCCGCC
Organism: Bacillota bacterium; assembly: GCA_012510325.1. GTDB lineage: Bacteria > Bacillota > Dethiobacteria > DTU022 > DTU022 > JAAZPQ01. The sequence goes on along the minus strand of JAAZIG010000043.1, from coordinate 1,677 downwards.
CACGTCATACCCCACCAGCGGCCCCGTTTCCTCACGGGAGAGCATCTTCGCCTTCGCGCCAAACTGCGCCTTATATTTTTTGTTGTCGATCTTGGCATCACCGGCCAAAACCGCCAGAACGACTCTCTCCCCCACATGGAAAGAGAGCGTTTTGGCAATGCGGCAGGGCTCACAGTTTAACGCCTGCGCCGCCAGCTCCACCGTGGCGCTGGAAACATCAAATTCCTGGATCCGCTCCTCCAACCCTTCGTTTTTAAAATAAGCTCTGACCTTTTCAATAGACATAGCTTCGCCTCCATTTGCCGCCTGGAAATCACCCAAGCATACTTGTACCCCAGACGTACCTATTTTTAAATCAGAAGCGATAACACTTACTGCTATCGCCTCAACCGCAAACTGCCTTCCTTATAAATTTCCAGTTGTATAACATAACAAGTTAATTATGTCCCTATAGTTACCATTTTCCCATTGACTGCTTTTTCTCCTTTCGAGTTACACAATATTGACATCATTGTTGTTATAGGAGGGTTCATACAAGATTGACAAGTTATATTTATGATACACGCCTCGATATTTACGAAAGGACAACCGGGCCGTTTAAACCTCTTCTTTTCCTTTGTCCAGTGAGATGTTTAGTTTAAGGCCAAGCTTCTGTGATATTTTCCAAAGCTGCTCCACGGAATAATTATAGTCACCGCTTTCAAGTTTAGAAACCATAGCCTGGGAAACGCCAAGTTTGGCGGCAAGCTCTTTTTGGGAAAGACCATTTTCCTGTCTGTATTCAAAAATAGCGGTGGAAAGCCGATAATAAATCTCGTACAGGCCGGCATAATAATCGCCTTCTTCACCGCCAAGCCTTCGAGCTGTCTCCCAAGCGTCCGGCATCCGGCACAGAGCAAACATAATGAAAAATCCCCCTTACACCTTCCTGATGCAATTGTAACACCGTGGCCATAGATGTGCCTGCTTTTCCTTTTATCCCTTTCCTTCTCCTCAAATGGGCAAAGCAAAACAGCGTACTCAACTTTTAGATATTCAATAAAGCAAAAAAGGGGTCTTGTATTTTTAAGACCCAAATATTATTGAAGATGTCTCCCCATCAACATGTTTTAACAGCTCAAACTGCTTTTAGATAATCCAAAATTCGAAGATCGGAGTTCAAGACCTGTGAAAACAAGTGGTCCCCGATCTGGAGCAGACGCATAAAGCAAATGGCATTCGGCAAAGTTGAATAAGCTCCTGACAAACTATTTTAACGAGCAAAAAAGATTATATCTTTAACAGAACCATAAACAACTTGAGTTTTTAGACACACGATCCATAGATGTCTGTTAGCATAACATAAGCGTGTCCTCATTCGTCACATTTTCAAAGAGGAGTTAAGTGGCTCGATTTGTTAGAATGGAATATCATCTTCTGTAACCTCTTTTCCTTTTTCCATAAATTTAAAGTTTAGTTCAGAAAACCTTGCCAACAATTCACCCATTTTATCGTAACGCTTAAAAGGTATAGAGATATGATTAATAGCTTTTTTCATACCTTCGAGGGCATTAAGAATATCTTGATAATCTCCCTGCCCTTCAACCTGACTATCGTGTAAATATATATACCTTTGCAGAAGATCTTTAACTGCTTCTGGACTTATTCCTTGTCTCCTCATGTTACGCTCTATATATC
>JAAZIG010000313.1 GCA_012510325.1 Bacillota bacterium | reverse complement strand
GTCCTGCATCAGGAAGGCCCCCGACATGGAACCGGCCGGCGTGGTCAGGCGAGCTGTCGACGGCAGCCCCGCTGATTTGCCGGTGGTTACGAGGGTGGAAGAGCTCGGCCCTGTCGATGCCGCCCTCTTGACGATCCCCTCGCGGGCGGTGCCTGCTGCGGCGCCTTTTTATCTCCAAAAAGGGATCAACACAGTGGATGGATATGACCTGCAGGGTGAAGCGATCGTCGGGCTGCGCAAAAAGCTGGATCGCTATGCCCGGAAAAACGGGAGCGTCGCCGTAATCGGCGCCGGCTGGGATCCGGGCACCGATTCCATTATCCGGCTGCTCTTTGCGGCCATCGCCCCGGTGGGAATCACCTACACTGATTTTGGACCGGGCATGAGCATGGGGCACAGCACCATGGCCAGAGCGATCCCCGGGGTTAAGGATGCCGCTGCGATAACCCTGCCCCTGGGCTGCGGTGAACACCGGAGAGATGTCTATATCGAGCTCGACGAAGGAGCCAGTTTTGCGGAGATCGTCGACAAGATCAAGGAAGACCCGTTTTTCAGCTCCAGCCGCACCGAGGTGATCCCCGTAAATGATCTGCGTCCGTACAAAAGCAGGGGGCACGGGGTGCGGATAAGGCGCACCGGAAGCTCCGGGAGGGCTCACAACCAGCTGCTCGAGCTGAAAATGAGGCTCACCAATCCCGCTGCCGCCGCCCAGATCATGATCTCCGCCGCCCGCGCCTCCATGCGGCTCCCGCCGGGGGGCTATGTCCTCGGGGAGATTCCTCCCCTCGACCTGCTGCCTGAAAGCCGCGAGGCGCTCATCGGCAGGCTGGTTTGAAAAAGCAACACCGCTTGCCGAGGGCTGAGGGAATCAATCTTGAAAGCTCTATGTGGCGGCTTGCCGGGAGTATCTGGTCAGATAGACAAAGCGCATCAAGCGGGATTCGAGAGGAGAAATGGCCCTGCCGCCGCCAAAGAAGGCGGTGCCGATAACAGCCCGGCAGCCTTTGTCGAGAACCTGAGCCGCGGCGGCGGCATCGCTCAGCGAGGGACCGCAGCAGAGAGCGCCGTGACCCCTGATCATCACCGCAGAACGGCCCCGCAGTTTTTGGACAACTTCGCCGGCGGCCTGCGACAGGGGACTGCCGGCAGCTGAGCGGGCGCCGGCCCCGATAATTTGGGCAAAATCATCGATAAGCGGATAGACGGCGCGCCCCGTCTGCGAAAGAGCGACAATGTCCGGAGTAACAGCGTGGACAATGGCCCCGATCTCCTTGAATTTACGGTAAATCCGGCGGTGAATCTCGGCCTCCGAGCTGATGGGGCTGTCTTGGGGGGGACTTTCCAAACCGACCCTGAGCCAGCTCTGCTCCTCCTCGGATAGGGAATTTCCGGGGGTCACCTTGAAATTCAGATAAAGTTTAAACTGCTCGCCTTCCCGCTCACTGCTGTAGAGCGGCCGCACGGCGGGCTCGCCCAATCCAGAAGAGGAAGCGGCCGGAGAGAGCCGGGCCAGGTAGTACGCCCTCAGTTCATCCCAATCCTCCCGCTCCCCTCCGCTGAGCCGGAGATAGCGGCGCATGATTAAAGCGGTGCTGATGCGCTCCAGCTCCGCGGCAACCGCAAACGCCTCGGCACTGTTTTCGCCGAAGCAGAGGGCGCCGTGACCGGCCATCAAAAAAGCCTTCCCCGGGGAGCGGGAGAGCGCTGCCACAACCCCCCGCTGCAGCTTCTTTGAGCCCGGGAGCCCGTAGGAGGCACAGGGGATCCGGCTGCTGCCAATTATTGCAGCGGCGTCGGGATCGATCTCCTCTATGTCGAGATGCAGGGCACTGAGCACGGAAGCATCAGTCTGGTGCGTATGGATAATAAAGTTGATCTCCGGACGGTGCCGGTAGACCGCAGCGTGAATCCCCTTTTCTGAAGAGGGTTTGATCGCGCCTTGATAGCTGCCGTCGGCGGCGCTGACGGTAACGATCTCCGCCGGGGTCAGGGTTTCATAAGCCCGGCCGCTGGGGGTGATCACAAAGTGATCTGTGCTGATCCGGGCGCTGACATTGCCCCAGGT
>JAAZIG010000042.1 GCA_012510325.1 Bacillota bacterium | reverse complement strand
GTCACATACCGGACAACCTTTGTTTTCGTTCCAGCACTTCTCATGATAGGATGTCTCGCATGTCGGGCAGGTGACATAATCGTGGTACTCCCGAAGCGGGATCCTGCAAAGAGGGCAGATGCTATTTTCAGGAATACTCATTACTTGCGACCCCCTTTTAGTATTTAAAAAATATTTTAAAATGAATGGATAATTTAACCTTTGTTATCTATATTTTTTCTACAAGCAGCTCGCTAATTCCTTCTAAGATGACAGAAGTATCTATATATTATTTGGTTGCACCCGGTTTCGTCTGAAAATGGCTGATGCTCTCCTGCAAATGACTCTTTTAGCGGGCGGACAGCCCCTTTGCGGTTCGCTGCAGGCACGGTCCGCCCCTGCTTGTAGGATCGAAAGAGCCGGCAAGCTCAAACTGTTTGGCGGTCTGCTTAATCTATTATGAAGAGTGGACGGCCTTTATTACTGCTTCGGCGCCGCCGGGGGGTTCTGCTCAAAGCTGCTCGTTCGCCGGCCGCCGCCGGAAAACAAGGCAGAAGAGCAGGGCGATCACTGCTGCTGCCAAGGAAAATATAGCCATCAGGTTGAATCCGTACAGATAGCTCAAGGTCCGGTCGAAGGAAAGACCGACCAGAAATGGTCCCAAGAGCACTCCAATATTCAAACAGGTCGACAGTATGCCGAAGCCCAGGCCGAGCTGCCGGGCAGGAATGATTTTCGGGACCAGTGAAAAAACCGGGGCGGGAATAAACGCTGCGCTCAGCCCGATGGCGCCCCCTAAAAGAAGCGGAGGCACGCCGAACCGGGGCACCAGCACCAGCAGCAGGGCCAAAACGGCGGAACCTCCGATAATAAAATACTCATCCCGGCCGACCCGGTCGGTGAGATATCCGACCAGGGGGCTGAAAAGGAAGGAGCCGATCATCAAAAGGCTGGTCAGGAAACCGGCATAGCCGGGTTCATAGCCCGCCGTGATGAAGTATTCGCTGCCGAAGGTCAGATAAGATATTGACGCGGCATTGAACAGCGCCCAGATCAGCGCTACGGGCCAGACTGAGCTCACCGTCTTCCACAGCGAGCCTGGTGCGGTTGCCGGAACCGCCGGCTCCCGCTTGACGGATATTTCTTCTGCAGGCAGCCCCGGATGCTTAAAATAGAACAGCACCAGGACAAAGAGAGCGTAACCGGCGGTGAGGATAACGGGCAGGCGCCAGTTTGCCGCCGCCGCGATGCGGCCGAAGATATTAGCGCCAGAATTGTCCCGATGGGCATTGCTGTATTGTAGATTCCCATGGCGCTGCCCAGCTCTTTTTTGGCAAACCAGCGGGAGATCGTCTGCGAGGTAACCACGGCGATTACGCCGGCACCGATACCGGTGATCATTCTGCCGGCGACAAGCAGGGGGTAGCTGCCACCCAAACCGACCATCAGCGCGCCCGCAGCGGCGATGGCCAGAGCGACCAGCGAGACCTTTTTGGGGCCGTAAGCGTCGGTGAGCAGTCCCCCGGGGATGGAGATGAGCAGGCC
>JAAZIG010000312.1 GCA_012510325.1 Bacillota bacterium | reverse complement strand
GAGTTATTTCTTGCGGAAGCAGTTTCTGACTTTCCCCATATTACCTTCAGGGTGGATTGTGCGTTTGCTTTCCTGTTTCGCCACTTGAAGCCATCTGAAGCCAGAGAACGGGGTATTCATGGTTGTACGGCGGCTCAGCGTATCGCGGCGCTGGATCCGCAGGGCAATTTGCTGCCTTGTTCACAGCTGTACGCCCCGCGCTTCAAAGCGGGCAACATCCTTGAGGAAGAACCGGCGCAGATCTGGTGTAAATCGAGGGTTTTTAAAAGATACCGCTATTTCCGGGAAAAAGGTACTTTCAAGAAAAGTGAATGCGGCCTCTGCCTGGCTCAGGCCCACTGCGGCGGGTGCAGGGTTTTTGCCAGCGATGCTCGGGGGGCGGATCCCTTCTGTCCCGAACCGATCTGGCCTTCCCTTAACCTGCTTGGTAAGCAAGGCCGAAAGTTAGATCTGGTCAAACATATGAAATCGGCAGGTTCCATCAGGGTGAAGGAATATATGGAACGCTACGGGGTCGGCTTAAAGACGGCGGTAAAGGAACTGAACAGCTCCTTTTTGGAGAAGCTGGATTCTGGAGCCAAAGGAAATCAAAAGAATGATCTTTACGCAAAACACGAATATAACCTCATTCAGGCGATTCAGGATGTGACCGGCTATACTTCAGGCGGTCTGCCTTTCGTCTCCGATGAAGAGGTTGCTGCCTGGCTGGAAGAGGAGCAGGCTCGTGAATACCGCGGAGACTATCCCCGCTGGCTTTTAGATGGGGGGGAAGAGAGGAGATGGTGGAGATGAAGATTATCAGTGTTTCCCGGGGCTTTACTGCTGACCACAGTTCCACCTCGTATGAATTCTTGGCTGTGGATCGGCCGCTGAACGCAGCGCAAAGAGAGGCGGTCAGTTCGCTTTCAAGCCGGTGTTCTCCCGGCCCCAGGCGGGTGAACTTTGTCTATGGTGTCGATGGGTATGACATTCCCGGCGGCTGGTTGCCACTGTTAAAGGGCTACTACGACGTGATGTACTCGGAAAGTTACGATTGGTGGATGCTGGTGATGGCTTTTCCGACCACCATGGAAGAGGGGAAGATGCTGGAGAGGTACGAGTTTTCTGATATAAATGAACTGGGCACGCGGGTTTTTGCAGGGGATAAGCGTACCATTGTGGCGGTCCACTGTCGGCTATCATCCCTGGCCTTATTCAACAATGACGGTGACTATTATGAGGAGATGGTTGACGGGGAAGATGAGGGGGATCCTGCCGGAGCAGGTGGGGACCGACTGCTCCGGCTGCTGGTCAAAATCCGCGAGCAGCTGATGGATGGCGATTACCGCTCCCTGTATGCGGTCTGGAAGGTATACGGTGAAGCGGAAATAGACGATGAAGAAGAGCTGATGGCTCCGCCCAAACCGCCGGATCAAGAGAAAGGTGCGGATATTGTTGAAGAATTTTTCTCCCTTCTGGAAAGCATCTAGTCCGGGGGGGGTCTGTTCCCTGTAATGGAGAAGGGCTCTGCGCTGTTCTCTGGTGGGGTTGAGCCAAAATTTCCGTTTTTCCCCTCACCCCGGGCCGCAAATATGGCCGCAGGGGTGTCTTGAAAATATAGGACCGTCCCGGCGGTTTGCTTTAAACATTTGACAGGGGGAAGTTTGTTTTTGTACAATTGAAGTGGTTGGAGCGGGTGAACCGTCAGGGCGAAGGGTTTATATTATTAATTCTGGAAACGGAGGTTTCATCATGCAATGTGAAAAATGCGGTGCGACCATATCCGGAGAAGAACTATTTGAGCACGGCGGAAAAAAATATTGTGAGGACTGCTATATCGAAGCTGCCACTGTACTTAAAACCTGTGACCCTCTGGCGGTTCGTGCGGCCAGGGTGACCCGGGAAAAATCAGGCCAAAAGGGGGCCGAAGGGCTCTTGCCGGTCCAAAAAAAGATCTACGAATATCTGCAGGAACATGGCCGGGCCACCCGGGAGCAGATCGCCGGGGAACTTCAGTTGGAGCAGAAGGATCTGGAGAAACATTTTTCCGTTTTGCGTCATTGCGAGCTGGTCAAAGGGTTTAAAGAGGGGAATACCATCTATATGACCCTGATGGACGCGTAAAAGCGGCGGTGGCGGCTTTGCCGGCGGCAGGCCCACTGTTTAGGGGAGGTTCTCGATAAACAGTTTCGCCAGGTGGGGATCAAACTGTGTGCCGGAACAGCGGGTGATCTCTTCAACCGCTTCCTTTTCCGAGAGTTTTCTTTTGTACGGCCTGCCGCGGGTCATCACCTCGAAGGCATCGACGATAGCGGTAATCCTGGCCAAGAAAGGGATCTGTTCTCCCTTTAGCCCCCGCGGATAACCGGTGCCGTCCCAGCGTTCGTGATGGGCTAAAATGTCTTCGGCGATGTGGGCAAATTCTTCCGTGGAACGGGTAATGCGGAAACCTGTCTCCGGATGTTTCTTGATGATTTTCCATTCCTCTATGGTTAGAGGTCCTTTTTTGGTTAAAATCTCTTCAGAGATACTGATCTTCCCGATATCGTGCAGGGTGATCAAAAGGCTCAGCCGATCCAGCTCTGAATCGGGTAGCCCCAACTTTTCTCCAAATTCAAGGGCCATCACCTGCATGCGGCAGGAATGCTCTTCCGTTTCATAACTTTTAGCGCCTAAAGTTTTTAGAAGAGCATTTAAGACGGCGCTCTTGGTGCTCTTGCTGTCGGCAAGTTTTCGTTTGTACATGTAACCTTCCGCTTCTTTAATCGTATCGCTGAAAGTGGTTGCCGCTTCATCCTTGACCGCGTAGCCTAGGGCCAGGGATACCGGCACACCTTCGATATTAGCTGCGCGGCACTTCATTCTGATTCGTTTGCAGATCACTTCGACCAGATCGCTATTCGTTTTTGGCAAGAGGATGATAAACTCATCCCCGCCCCAGCGGGCGATCACGTCTTCCTTACGGCAGGAGCTTTTCAGAATACTGGCAACGGTCTTTAACATCTGGTCGCCGACGCTGTGTCCATAAGTGTCGTTAACCAATTTAAGACCGTTGAGATCGGCCATGATCAAGCCGATGGGCAGTTGTCTTTCAGAGTCAAGCCGGTCCATCTCTTCTTCCATGAAAGCCCGGTTGTAAAGCCCGGTGAGGTTATCGTGAAAACTGATATAGCGGATCTTCTCTTCCGACTGCTTGTGCTCAACTATCGTCCAGGCCAAATCGGCGAAATAAGAGACATACTGAACATCCTGTTCGGTGTAATCGACGGGCTTGTTTTTCACGACCAGCGCTGCTACCACCCGATTCTGTCGAATGACCGGCACCCCGAGAACCCGGGCAGCCGGGGTGCATGTGCCGGGGAGCCCCTTGCGGCCGCGGAAAGAGGTGTGGCGATTATGGAACACCGGGCGGCGTTTGCGCACGCAGTCGGCCCAGGGGCCTGCTTCGGCTGTGCTGTACCACTTTTCTTTTTTTGTTGTCCCGGGCTCCTGGCGGACAGTCGAAGAGCAGCTTTCCAAGGTCAGTGTTTTCTCATCGGCACTGACAAATAAATAAAAGCAGAGGGGGCTGCTGATCAAATCGCTGAGTTCATCGAGCGTTTTTTGCAGGACAGCCTCCACCCGGTGGCTGTAGGAAAACGATAGAAGATCTGCCCGCGCCTGGATCAGCCTTTCGGCCTGTTTTCGTTCGGTAATATCCCAGGCTACTGCAATGATCTCGGTTTTACCTTCGCGATCGGTGATCACGTTGTGCTTTTCGTGCAGCCAGCGGCAGAGGCCCATTTTGCAATTAATGCGGTATTCAAAGTGAAGCAGTTCTCTGTGATCCTGCGGCGCGGTTCCGGCGATCTCCCGGTCATCGGGATGGACCCGGCTCATCCACAGTGCGGGATTATCAATAATTTCCTGCGGCTTAAACCCCAATATAGCCATTACATTATCGTTGATGTAGCCGATCACCTTGACTCCGTCTATTATTTTGTAGGCATAGATGATCGCCGGAGTATTGGAGAGAATGGTGGCAAGGCGCTCTCTTTCACCGGACAGCAAACTGATGGTTTGTCCTTCTTTTTCCCTCTGT
>JAAZIG010000311.1 GCA_012510325.1 Bacillota bacterium | reverse complement strand
GCTGACGGTGGCCTGCGGACCGGAGACCGCGGCTACCTGGATGAAGACGGTTATCTCTGGATTACCGGCCGGATCAAGGAGCAGTACAAGCTGCTGAACGGAAAGTATGTTTTCCCCGCGGCCATTGAAGAAGAGATCAAGTTGCTCCCGAATGTGGCCAACGCCATGATCTACGGAGACGGCAGGGCCTTCAATATCTGTCTGGTCATCCCCGATTTTGAAGTGGCCGCCCGCTGGGCTGCAGAGAAGGGCGTCTCCCCCCGCCCCGCGGATCTTCTGGCCAACAGGGAGTTTACGGAGATGATCGAGAGGGAGATCGGCGAAATGTTGACCGGAGTTTTCGGCAAATATGAGATCCCCAGAAAATTTATCTTTTTGGAAGAAGATTTTAGCATCGAAAACCGCATGCTCACCCAGACGATGAAAGTTAAACGGCGGGTGGTGCTGGATAAATATCAGGATCAGATCGAGGTGCTCTACGCCTAGCCGGCAAGAGCCGGTCCCGGGCTGAAGATATCGCGGTTGCGGCGGCATCTCCAAACGGGCCTCTGCGGGGGCCCTCCCGGACGATGATAGCCCGGGGTTGCCCTCCGGCAATATTGATGATGAAAGCAGGACCGAAATGATGCATAGAACAGTGAGGCTGCTCGACCATCTCAGTGCGCTTACGGCGGGGCTGTGCCTGCTGGCTATCCTGGGCGGTCTGCTCCACCTGCTGCTGCCGCTCCCTCCGGCGGCAGACAACCTCTGCGGGATCTTTTTCCTGCTGGCCCTGGCTTCGCTGAACCTGCTCGTCTACCTGCAGGACCGCGCCGTTGAGCGTGATGATTACCTGGGGCGGCGTCTGCACCGGTGGGGCTATCTCTGCATGGCGGCGATGAGCGGCGGTCTGATTTTGCTGGCGGGGTTGAATATGCTGCCGGCGCTGCTCTACAGCAGCCGTTTCAACGGCTTCATCTTCGGGGGGATCTACCTGCTCTATTTCGGGATCCCCGCCGCGGGCTTCTTCGCGGCCCGGGCGAACCTTTCCGCCGTCAGAGCCGGGTTTCCGCTGCGGCGGGGCTGGACGGCGGGGCCGGGAAGGGCAACCGGTTTCAAGAAAATGGTGCAAACACTCTGCGTCCTGCTTCTCACCGCGGAGACAGTTGGCCTCTACTTCTTTTTAAGCGGCGCCCGCTCGATCTTTTATGAGCGCGCGCCCCAGGTGGTGGAAGTGTTTCTCTCGGGATATTCGCTGTTCCACGCTTTTGTCATCATCAGTATCGCTATTTTATTGCTGAAGCTGCAGAATCGGCCGGGCAGCGCCGGTGCTTACGCCGCCGGGCTCTGCGGGCTGCTCTGCTTCGTCATCTACCTGTTGCCCCTGGCGGCGGTGCCGGCGAACCGTGCCTCGGCGGAGGTGGAGTTTGGCGCTGTCTTCGGCGCTGCTGAGCCGGAGCGGGGCTCGCCCCGCTGGAAGGAACAATTTTTGGCACAACCGTTTTCCCTACCGGCCTATTTTCTCGGGTTTCCCCCCGGGGAGTACCGCTATGAAAAAGATCTTCTCTTTTACGAGG
>JAAZIG010000310.1 GCA_012510325.1 Bacillota bacterium | reverse complement strand
GGCAAGAGGCAGATAACCCCTCAGAACAGCCATCCCCAGAACCAGGACGGTGTTGGTGGCGCTGCCGATGGCGCCGCCCAAAGCGACGGCAAAGACCCGGTGAATTTTTCGGGTTGCCGCGTAGGCGAAATAGGCGAAAACGCCGATAAAAAGCCGCGGCAGAATTGCCACCAGGGGATCGACAAACATGGGGTTGTCCGCTCTTAAAAAGCTGATGACCCCAAAAATTAAGCCGATGAGAAAACCGACGACGGGGCCCTCGAGAATCCCTCCTAGGATGGCCGGGATATGCATAATTGTCACACTCCCTGCCAGGGTGGGGACGGGAATAAAACCGAGAAAGGGGATATAGCCCATTAAGATGGCGACACCACCCAGAATACCGGAAATAACGATCTTGCGGGTTGTTAGCCTCAACAGAAGTGCCTCCTTTTTGAACAAATGTTGAGAAAAGAGAACAATCTTTCTTTTAGTTCTACACGGAATGCCCGATCCCTTCATCGACTTTTTATCCCGGACAAAACTCGATGAAGTGCTAAATCTGAAAATAGCCCCGGATATATTTCCATCCGGACGAACAGAAACTACAGCAGTGATATGCATTTGCACCCTTCGATCTGACGAAACTGTGGTGCACTGTTGGCTATACTGCAGCAGATCGTTTGCCACCGTTCTAGTCAACGACGATCTGCTGAGCCGGCGCTGTGCTCGTACTGCAAGCGGGAAACGCTGCTGCTTCCCAGCGGTGCAGAACCGGCGCGGGACTCATATTTGGCAGGGGCTTGTGAGAGCTGGGATAAACAAACTGATATCTTCAAAGGATAAGCAGCGCTGCAGGGAATGGCGGACTTGGCTGCGGGCTCCGGGTTTATCCTTCATCAGGCAGGAACTTTTCATTGCGATGGCCAATTCTTTGTAATGAAAAAGGAATATTGTAGCAGTGTGCTGGTGCAATTTGCATACTTCTCCAGGAAGCCCAGCGGCAAGCTCTGAAAGCCGGGTGGGGAGACGGCTGGGCTTGGTAGAAACCCCCGCCTCCCCTGTGGAAAGGAGGTCATGCGGTTCCCACGGACTGCATGCGAGATTCCACAGCCTGGCTCTTTGAAAGGGAGCCGGGTTTTTGATTGTTTGAAGCGGCTCTGTGCTGTTTTATCCGGAAGAATAGAAGTAAACGATGCGATTTATGGCGGCGGCTTCGGGGTTGGTGCAGCCTTAAGATTGAGAAGCGGGGGGTTGGTCAATGTTTGTCTTGAACAGAGGAAGCGGTCGTCTGTTGCTGAGGGCAGCGCTTGTTGTGGTGTCAGCACTGGCTTTGAGCTTGTTCTCCTGTGCTCCGGCGGAAGGGCCGGTGGAGGTGAGCGCCGACGGAGCGCTGGTGATCCCTTCGCTGGACAGTGAGATCCGGCTGCGGGCGTACAGACCGGATCCGGAGTTTCTGCTCAGCTGGGAACAAGAGGGGGGCGGCGAGGTGAAAGTGGTGCTGGAAAATATCACCGCTTCCACCGCAGTGGAGGTCATCCCCGAGGAGGGGGAGGCGGCAGCATATACGGTTTCATCAGAATTGCCCCTGTCCCTCGTTGTGACCGTGGAGGGGGACGGGCGGCAGCGCTTTCGGTTGAGTCCGCAAGGGAAAGAGGCTGGCGAGCCCCCTTTCTTCGCTGTCTTCGGGGACAGTCAGGGCCGCAACGATGTGCTGGAAAAAATAATTGAAGAGATCAATTTGGCAAAAGTTGATTTTGTAATCTGTCTGGGCGATCTGGTGGCTTCAGGCACCGAGGAGGAGTACCGTGAATTTATGGAGACGATGGCGGCGCTTGAGTGCCCCTATTACCCGGTGATGGGCAATCATGATGTGCGGGGTGAAGGGGCCGAACATTACTGTAGCTATCTCGCTCCGGCGGAGTATCGCTTTGACTACGGCGGTTTCCGCTTTCTCTTTACCGACAGCTCCCGAATGGGCTATAGCAGGGAGCAGCTTTCCCGGCTGGAGGAGGAGCTGACCGGAGCTCTGCCGACCTTTCTGTTTCTCCATGTGCCTCCCCTCGATCCCCGGGAGAAGGATCATGCTTTCCTCGATCCGGAGGAGGCGCGGGCTTTTGTGGAGCTGATTTCAGAGCCCTCGAGAAAGGTGCAGGCTGTTTTTTCAGGACATATCCACATGTTCCACCACCGCGTCTTTTCGGGGGTGCACCATATTGTCAGCGGAGGCGGTGGCGCGGCTCTCTATGCCTCCGCCACCGAGGGCGGCTACCATCATTTTGCTCTCTGCCGTTTGGAGGCGGGGGAGCTGCAAGTGGAGCCGGTTAAGGTTGAGGCGCCCTCCCGCTCGGGGGATCTTGCGGTGACCGGACCTTCCGGCGATCTTGTGTTTACAGCGGCGGAGCTGGCGGAGCTGGCTGTTCTGGAGCAGGAGCTGGAATTTCAGAACCGTCTGGAGAATTACCGCGGTCAGGGGTTCTACCGGGGCGTGCCGGTGAGCGTGCTTCTGGAGGAGGCCGGGGGGATGAAGCCCGGCGATATTCTCATGGTCCATGCCCTGGACGGTTATGCCCAGGCCTATGCCTACGAAAATGTTTATCCCGAGAGCTGCGGTTGGGAGGAACGCCAGGGGCAGATGGCCCTGGCGGTGGAGTACGAGGGGATGACGCTTCCGGAATGGGCGGAGGGCTACCGCATCGCCTTCTTTCCGGAGGACGGGGTTTACGACAACGAGGATTGTGCCCTGACTTCGGCTGAGGGGCAGGGCTGGAACATCTACGAGTCGGCCGGAGCCCGCTGGGTTAAAACGGTGATCAGGCTGGAGGTTGTTGCCAAATGATATGTGCCGCGTCTTACACTGGTAACAGTGAACCCGATCAGGGGGGAGGTGGCCGGTTTGTCAACAAAGGCAAACCCCGGTAAGGTTCGCCAGAGAACTTATTTTGCCAACCGCGATCTGCTGGTCATGGCGGTTCTGAGCGGCATCGGCGGGGTTTTGAGCACCTACGTCGGCTATCTGGGCAATCTGCTCAATCGCATCTTCGGGGTTCCCTTCGGCGCCGGCCAGTTTGTCTCCGGGCTCCATGTTTTCTGGATTATCCTGGCGGCGGGTCTGGTCCGGCGTCCGGGGGCGGCCGCCATCGCCGGTTTGTTGAAAGGGGTTGTGGAGCTCCTGACGGGGAGCACCCATGGGATCGCCATTGTCCTCGTCTCCCTGGTCCAGGGGATTGTGGTCGATCTGGTGATCCTGCTGATGCGGCGCCACGGTCCGCTGGTTTACGCTGTTGCCGGAGGGCTTGCGGCGGTCTCCAACGTAGTCGTCTTTCAGCTGCTCTACTTTTCGGGGGCGCCCCTGGGTTATATTCTCTTTGTCTGCGGGCTGGCTCTCGTTTCGGGTTGTCTTCTGGCGGGTCTTTTCGGTTCCGGGGTGCTCGATCTCATTGCCGAAGCGGGGCTGCTGCGCCTGAAATCTGGCCGGGAGGCAGCAGAAGCAGAGGCCGGTTGGGTGGCAGAAAGGGGGCGGTCCGGCAAGCCGGCCTGGGTCAAGATTATCGTCGTCTTTGTTCTCATTGTCGCCTTTTCAGCGGGGGCGATCTACTATTTTGCCGTTATCTTCGAACCGCCCTGGGGCGGACCCCAGTGCCGCGTCGAGGGGGAGGTGGAGCGGGAGCTTTCCTTTTCCCTGGCCCGGTTTGCCGATCTGGAGACGACGATCACAGCTGAGCTGAAGGGCGAGGTCACCCACGTGCCGCCCCAGGAATATACCGGCATCCCCGTAAAGGAGATTCTCAGGGAGGCCGCACCCCTGCCCGGAGCGAGTGTGGTGAAGGTTATCGCCACCGATGGCTACGAGGTGGAATTTGCCCTGGACGAGGTTATGGCCGATACGCTGATGGTTCTCCTTGAAGAGGACGGCGGTTTGCGCCTCATTGCCGGCAACTATGCCGGCGGATACTGGGTTAAGCTTGTCTCCCGCTTCAGGGTGGAGTAGAAAGGGGCGTTTATGCAGGAACCGGTGGTTCAGTTAAAGGATGTTACTTTCACTTATGCCGGGTCGCCGGAGCCGGCCTTGAGGGGGCTCAACCTGAACGTGCAGCCGGGGGAATTTGTCACCGTGACCGGTCCCAGCGGCTGCGGTAAATCGACCCTCTCTTTCTGTCTGACCGGTTTTATTCCGCACAGCTTTGAAGGAGTGATGGCGGGCTCTGTTGCCATCGGGGGAAGGGACACCGGCGAGATCACCCCGGGTGAGCTCGCCGGTATCGCCGGGCTGGTGCAGCAGGATCCCGAGGCCCAGCTGTGCACGCTGCATGTTGCCGAGGAGATCGCCTTCGGTCCGGAAAATCTGGGGTTGCCTCCCGCGGAGATTGCCCGGCGCCTCGATTGGGCCCTGGAGGCGGCGGGGATTACCCCTTTAAAGAGAAGATCACTGCATACATTGTCGGGCGGTGAGAAGCAGCGGGTGGCCATCGCTTCGGTGCTGGCGATGAAGCCGCAGCTGCTGATCCTCGATGAGCCCACCGCCAACCTCGACCCCCGGGGCTGTCGCGAGGTGCTGGCGGTGGTGGAAAGGCTTCGCCGCGAGCAGAATGTAGCCATTATCGTTTTTGAACACCGCCTGCAGCAGCTGCTTCCCCTGAGCGATCGTCTGATCATCATGGAGGCCGGCGAAATTGTTGCCCGGGGGGGTGCGGCAGAAGCGGCAGGGCTGTGGCGCTCTTACAGCCGGGCCGGCCGCCGGAAGGATGCTTTTTCGGGGATGCTTCCACGGGACCCCGCTGCAGCGGAGCGGGGAACCGGGCCGTCTTGCACCTCCGGACAGCGGGAATCGGGGGAGCGGCGGGGTGGGTTGGCGGATCAGGGGGCGCTGCAGCAAGAGCGGCGCAAGACTCCACCTCACCTTTCGGTTGAGGAACTCACCGTCTGTTACGGAAGGCAGCCGGTGCTGAAGGATATTTCGTTTGCCCTCCACCACGGGGAGACGGCGGCGCTCATGGGGGACAACGGCTGCGGCAAGAGCACCCTGTTACTGGCGCTGCTGGGGATATTAGAACCCCATCGGGGACGGGTTTGCCTTGGCGGCAAAGATCTTGCGGAGAGCGGGGTGCCCCGGCGAGCCCGGGAGATGGGGCTGATCTTTCAAAATCCCAACCAGCAGCTATTTGAAAAGACCGTTCTTAAAGAGGCGGGGCTGCCATCGCAGTTTCTGGCCGGCGACGGGCGGGAGAGCCTGGACAGGGTCGAGCAGCTGCTGCACTACTTTGAGCTGGAGCGCTACCGGGATAAGCTGCCCTTTACCCTGAGCCTGGGGGAGAAAAAAAGACTGACCCTGGTCTCTGTGCTGGCTTACGAGCCCTCCATCCTGCTTCTGGATGAGCCTCTGGTGGGGCAGGATCAGGACCGCTTGGATCTGCTTATAGAAGCTCTCGGGGAACACAGCCGGAAGGGGGGGGGTACGCTCATGGTTTGTCACGAACCCGCTGTGGTAGCGGCCTGCTGCACGCGGGTGCTTTTTCTGGAGGAGGGTGAGCTGATCGTTGATGCTCCCACCGCCGCCGCTTTCAGCGAACTGGACCGGCTGGAAAAATGCGACTACCTGCCTGCGGATTTTGCAATCTTCCGGTGAAAGCTGCCGGAGAGGAGCGTTGGCTCTTGGCGGAGGGGAGCTGCTCCAGCCAACAATGGATCCCGCTTCAGCCTCAGAGAATCTTGGCCCGGCAGTTGTGAAAAGGGGGTAACAGTGAAGGCATTGGGAAAAGGAAAACGCTCCACCGCCTTTGCCGAAAGGTTCAGCTTTCGCTCTTTTTTGCCGGGGCTGACCTATGAGCCGGCAAATACAGCCTTGCACAGGATGCATCCTCTGCTCAAGCTGGAGCTGCTGCTCTGTTTCAGCGTGCTCGTCTTCACTCTGTCGCATTATTTGTGCGGACTTCTTCTCTTTGCAATTTTGCTGGGGGGATATTGGGCGGCGGGGCTAGGGTTTAAGTTTTTTTGGCGAAGGCTCCGGTTCATCCTCGTATTTTCTCTGTTTATATTTGTTGTCCATATAGTTTTTGTCCGCGAGGGTGTCCTGCTCTGGCGGGATGATCTTTGGGGCCTTCGCTTGGAGATCTGGTCTCTGGGGCTGAACCATGGCCTGCTGCTGGTATTCCGCTTTCTCAACACCATCGGGGCGAGCTACCTCTTTGTTGTTGCCACAGACCCCAACAAGCTGGCTTATGCTCTGATGCAGGCGGGGTTGCCCTACCGCTACGGCTTCATGCTCATCACTGCGCTGCGCTTTATCCCCCTGTTTTTCCAGGAGATGGAGCAGGTTCGCCGCGCCCAGATGGCCAAGGGGATCGAGATCGAAAAACTATCCCTGAAAAATTTTACGCGTGCAGTCCGCTACCTGTTTGTGCCCCTGGTTCTCTCCGCCCTGAGCAAGGTAGACACCCTGACCATCTCCATGGAAAGCCGCGCTTTTGGTCTCCATCCCCGGCGCAGCTATCTGGAAAGTCAGCCTTTCTCCGGCAGGCACCGTCTGGCGGCGCTGGCTATTTTAGTTGCTGCGGCGGGCCTTTTCCTGCTGCTGAGAGAGTACAATATGGAGGTTCTCTATTGACCAACTTGTTTGCTCCACTCCGGGCAGAACTGCGAGGACCCTTTTTTCAGTGGAGTTCGCCGGCGGCGGCTGACGGGCAGGCTGTAGCGTTTCCCTGCTTTGAAGACAGCCGGATAAAGGATAACTGGGTGGCCTGGTAAGCGCTTTGGCACAGCCCTTCTCTTCGTTTACGTCCCTCCGGAGCCGGTTAACCGATCCGGTACCTCTACGGCATGAGTGCGGTTGTAATTTTGTTTTTTGGACTTTGGAGATGAGGTCAATCGGTTCAGCAGACCCTTGAACCAGCAGAGCAAAATTATTTGCCAATAAAGAGGAAAAGTGGCAGGACTGTTGAATTTATGACGTGGCAGGGCTGTAATATCTGCAAGGAACATGACTGTACACTGTTCGAACCGGTGTTTCAATTTCAGCAGGGTCACTGGTCGGCAGGGTCAGCGGGAGGCCGGCAGGCTTCCCGTGGGGCAATAAAGAACACTTTAACGCCAGGCCGCCCGCCATGGAGCGGCTATATTTTTGTCCATCAAGAAGCAAAAACCATCCGGTAGCGCCGGTAGTCTTTGCTTAAGGAAGATTTCCTGCAGCCTGCCGCTCGATAAGGTGACATCAATGATTAATCAACCGGTGCTCTCCAGTCATTTCATGGGTTCCTGATTAAACAGAGGAGGTAACGGAATTGACGATGCGAGGAAGAGGTCCGCTGAAGAGTGTGGTAGCCCTGATTCTTACTCTGCTGTTGACCTTCGGGCAGGTCCTGCCTGTGCTGCCCCTTCAGACGGTACAGGCGGCTCAACCGATTCTCACCATTACCGGGACCGGCTTGCACCAGGATATTCTTATCTACGAGGACGACTGGGCGGGCTACGATATGGTGGAGCGGTTTTACTCATCCAATAACAATTATGATTATCACAAGATCTGGAAGGTCAAGGGGTACGACATCTTTGATCTTATCGGCGAGGGCAACTTGAAAACCGACGACGATTACGAGGTTGCCTTTATCTCCGCCAGAGACGGCGGGCGGGTCACAAAAACGGTGAGCGAGCTGCAATCACAGTACTACCATCCCCAATTTACCGAAGACGGCGCCGAACTTGTTGCCCCCATGCTCAGCTTCTACCGGACGGCGGTCTTCGAGCCCGACTACCAGCGCCTTCCCCAACCTGATGAGGTGGTCTGGGAGGACCGGGTTCTCACGGAAGCCGATGCGGATCTGGATGCGCCGCGTCTGGTGACGGGGCAGCCTTTTGGCCAGGTCAGCCAAAACAACCAATCGTTTTTTAACAAGGAAGTGGGCCGCATCGTGGTGGGAGAGGAGCGCCCCGCCGAAGAGCCCATCGATTTTGATAACAGCCCGTACAAACATATCTCCTATGACGGCGCTCCGTACAATGTGGACACCTATACCGGGGCGACCATGACCGTGGAAGGACCGGGAGTCCACAACTACAACGCCCTCTCCATGCGCCAGCTCGAAGAGGTGCCCGCGGCGGGTCTTTACCGCGGTTCCTATCTCGAAGATATCGAGGGGGAAGATGTTGAGAGCAGCTATGAGGGCGTTAGGATATCCTATATCCTCGATAATTTTATCACCCTGAAGCCTACTGCCGGCAAGGTTGTCTTCAAGAACTATCAAAGACAGGTCATCGCCGAGTATACTCTGGAGGAGATCAGGGACGAAGGGCGTGCTTTCGTGGCCGCCTACGGTGTCGAAGAGGTGCCGCTCGTTTACTACAACACCGATGACGGCTATGTAGCAGAAAAGCGCAATGATGGCGGCTGTTTAAAACTGGCTTCCCGCCTCCCCGGCGGTGAGGCTGCGCCCGCTTTCGACAGCCTGGGTTACATCTACGTGGAAGAGATGGATACCCCGGGCTTTGAACACAACAAGGCGCCCTATGATGATCCTGCCTTAACCCAGTACATCTTCAGCCTAAGCGGCAGCGGCCTGGGCAAGGAGGTCAACTACACCACTGCCGCCCTGGAGGCGATGACAGAGCTACACCTGGAGAAAGAGTACAGCTCCTCCAACAGCGAGTATTACTGGTATTACAACAGCTACAAGGGGATTCCCCTGTGGGATCTGCTGCTGAGGGCGGGGCTGGATCCGGATATTGATGAAGAGACCCCCGTTCGCTTCGTCGCGGCCGATCATTACAGCATCCCCGATCTGACGGTGGGAGATGTAAAGCATCATGACCGCTGGGGCTATTACGAGAAGAGCGCCCTCGATATGGGCGACGGCACTTTTGACGGCAGCGGGGTGGAGCCCATCGATACGGGTTACCCCGTGCTGCTGGCCTACGGCGTCAACGGTTACCCCTATGTCAAGAACGCCGGCGATCCCGGTTTCAATTCCGGTCTGGGCAACCGAGGCGGACCGCTGCGGATCATTTTCGGAAAAAAGGATTACGATCATACCAACGGTTCCCAGCAGGTCAAATATGCCTTACGAGTGATCGTGGGCGAGGATCTGCCCTTCACCACCCACAGTTACGCGCCCTACGATGAGCTGGCCGGTGAAACGCTGAGCATCACCGTGTTGGGTGAAGACGGTGCCATGCTCAAGGAAGAGGCTCTCACCGTGGGGCAGCTCGAGGAGCTGATCTACGGGGCGGACGTTCCCGCCGCCACGGCCGATCATATCCGGGCCAAGGGCTACTACAATATCGGAGGCTACTCCGATCTCTACGAGGGCATCGATCTGAACTATCTCCTCTTCGAAAAGATCGGCCTTCCCGGGACCATGGGCACGGTCACCCTTAGCGGCGGTGACTCCGGTGCGGATACTCTGGAGCTAAGCCTGGCGGAGATCACCCGGACGGATTATTTCAATGAAAATACGGGCGTGCGCGGGCTCAAGCCCATGCTCGCTTTTGCCAAGAACGGCTATCCTCTGGTGGTGTCAAAAGGCGATAACGGTTATGTGGGCTCCGGTATTGTCAACCGCTACGGTCCGCTCATGGCTGTCTTCGGGCAGACCGCGGTGGATACACCGGGACAGGAGCTGCGCACGGTAAAGGCCATCACCGTGGAGATGAGCACGGACCCTTGCGCTCATCTGCAGCCGCCCTACGATCAGTACGCCGGCGATGAGCTGCATATCAGCGGCAGCGGTGTCAGGAACGGGCACACTGTCACCGTGGGCGAGCTGGAGTTCATGCAGAACTATATCCTTACCGGCGAATACTGCCTGGCCAAAAGTGAAACAAACAAGGAATCGGCTCTCTTCCGGGGCCTCGATATCTACGAATACCTGCTCCGTGAAGTGGGCTTCACCGCCGGCGCGGATCAGATCACTTTCAGGGCGACCGACGGTTTCGAGAGGACCTTCGATCTTGAAGAGATCTCGAAAAACGATTATGTCAACGAAGAGACGGGTGCCGACAACCTCAGGGTGATGCTCGCTTTCGGCAAGAGCGAAGTGCCCCTGGTTCCGGAGAAAAGCTCTGAGGGGTACGTGGCCGATGTGGGCAACCACGGCGGACCGCTTTACCTAATCGTCGGGCAGAGCGAAGCCGGCGATCTGAATAGCGGGAAGCTGGTCAAAAATGTCTCAGAGATCATTGTGGATGCCGTCGCCGGCGACAGCTGGAAGCATGATCGCGGCCTCTACACCCAGTATCTCGATTGGCCTGTGCTCAGGATCACCGGTTCGCAGGTGGCGGCGTCCCGCACCTTCACTCTGCGCGAGCTGCAGGCCCTCGATGAGCATATTATCCGCGATACCTATATGAGCGACACGGAGATCGAGGGGATTGTTCTCTGGGATTTGATCAAAGATGTGGTGGGGCTTGCTGAGGGTGTCACCACGCCCAGCAGTGTCAGGGTCTACAGCGGTCCGGACTACAATCAGATCCAGAGCACTGCCGACGTGATGAACGGGGTGCTGAACAGCCTGGGGCTGACCAAGGAGATCATCCTCGGCTATGCCATCAAGGGCTATCCCCTGGTTCCCGATGCCTCCAGTCCCGGCTATATGGGCACCAATCAGTACGGCCCTCTGCGCCTTATCGTCGAGGAAAACAACTCCCTGTGGACGAAGAATGTCGACTGCATCGTCGTCGGCACAGGCGGCTACGAGGAGCCCCTGGAAGGGGATCTCCCCGCCGATCCGGCAGTCTTTGCTGTCAGCGGCGACGGGGTCTCCGGTGCTCTTCAAGCGTACACTTTAGATGAGCTGAAAGCGCTTGGTGAGAGCACCGGCTCCTACAGCTACTCTTCCAAGGGTGCGGTGCGGACGGATCAGTGCACGGGGGTTCTGCTTGCCGATATTCTGGCTGCACTGGGAGTGACCAATCCGGCCTGGGAGATCGAGCTTTTGGCGGCCGACGGTTACGAGCATGAGAGCTACGTTGTCAGCCTGCAAACTGTGATCGACGACGGCTATCTGTTGACCTATCTGGTTAACGATGCTCCGGTTGATCCGGAGGGGGTTGAGCTGCATATTTACCGCCATCACGATGACGGCTCCACCTGGCTCAACCGGGCCCGGGAGATCAGCGGGGTGAATGTTGTTTCCACCGATCTGCCGGTGGTTTTCTCCGTCAGCGGCGACGGGGTCTCCGGTGCTCTTCAAGCGTACACTTTAGATGAGCTGAAAGCGCTCGGTGAGAGCACCGGCTCCTACAGCTACTCTTCCAAGGGTGCGGTGCGGACGGATCAGTGCACGGGGGTTCTGCTTGCCGACATTCTGGCAGCCCTGGGAGTGACCAATCCGGCCTGGGAGATCGAGCTTTTGGCGGCCGATGGTTACGAGCATGAGAGCTACGTTGTCAGCCTGCAAACTGTGATCGACGACGGCTATCTGTTGACCTATCTGG
>JAAZIG010000309.1 GCA_012510325.1 Bacillota bacterium | reverse complement strand
GCGGTTTTCGCGGGGCCGCAGCGGTGGACATATCGGCTCTTGTGGAGGCTGTTTCCCGGTTTTCCCGGATGGCGGTGGCCATGCGCGGAAGCTACCGGGAGATGGAGATCAACCCGCTCGTAATCTGCCCCGACGGTCGCGCCGTCGCTGTTGATGCGCTGATCCTCCGCTAGCGCTGCGCCGGCAACGGTTCGCTACCGGCCCGGTTATCTGTTCTGGTTGCCGATCCCCTGTCGCAGGTAGCTTTTTGCCAGTTCCTGATACGAGTGAGTGCTGGAGGCGACCCAGGCCAGCGATCTGCCGGAGACCTCCTTTTTCACCTGTGCCGGGACACCGGCGGCAAGATGGCGAGCCGGGACAATCGTTCTCTCGGTAACGACGCTGCCGGCGGCGATCATCGCCTCCTCACCGATCTCACAAAAATCCATCACCACAGAGCGCATTCCGATAATCGCCCCCCGGCTGATCCGGCAGCCGTGCAGGATGGCGCCGTGGGCTACAGTGACCTCGTCTCCGATGATCGTTTCGCAGTCGGGCATGACGTGAACTACGGCATTATCCTGCACGCTGGTCCCGCTGCCGATATGGATCCGCCCGAAGTCGCCGCGAATGACCGCGCCAAACCAGATACTCGCGCCGTCGCCGATGGTGACGTCGCCGATAATGGAGGCGCCGGGGGCGATAAAGACGCCCCGGCCTATTTGCGGCTTTTTCCCGCCATATTCTAAAATAATCATTTGTTAGCTCCTTTCGAGATCCCCGATGATCTTTTATTTCCCTGCCCGCCGGGCCGATTCCTTCCTCATCTGCACAGTTCCTCTCCCAAAGCCGGGGAGAACGGCAGCGCCGCCCCGGTCAGCGTTCCCACCGAGCCGCCCGCCCGCCGAAGGCGAGGGCGATTTAACGGCGTTTGCGTTCGCAGGTGTGTTATAATAATGAATAAAAATTGTCGTTTCCTGACGGAAGGAGCGCTGTGAAAGGTGCATGATCGCTACCGGATGCTGCTGGAGCAGGTTCGAGAGGGCCGGCTCAGCGTGGAGCAGGCGCTGAAGCAGATGCGCAAACTGCCCTACGAAGATCTTTCCTTTGCCAAGGTTGACCACCACCGCTCTCTTCAGAAAGGCTTTCCCGAGGTGATCTTCTGCTCCGGGAAAACAGCAACCCAGATCGTGGAGATTGCCCGCCGCCTCGCCGAAGGCGGTGCTCCGGTGCTGGCGACCCGCGCTGAACCGGAGGTGTACCGCGCCCTCAAGCGCAAGTTTCCCGGGATGGAATATCACCGGGAGGCCCGTCTGGCCGTGCTCCGGGCGGAAGGGCCGACCACTGCAGTGGGTGCCATCGGAGTGGTCACCGCCGGGACAGCCGATCTGCCTGTTGCCGAGGAGGCTGCCCTCACCGCCGAGCTGATGGGCGGTTCCGTAACCCGCCTTTACGATGTCGGCGTGGCCGGGCTGCACCGGCTCATCGATAATCTGGAGCTGCTGCTGTCGGCGCGCGTCCTGGTTGTGGTCGCGGGGATGGAGGGCGCCCTGCCCAGCGTCATTGGCGGACTGACCGCCTGCCCGATCATCGCCGTCCCGACCAGCATCGGCTATGGGGCTCATTTTGGCGGTCTGGCCCCCCTCCTGGCCATGCTGAACAGCTGTGCACCGGGAGTGTCCGTGGTCAATATCGACAACGGTTTCGGTGCCGGTTATATTGCGGCGTTGATCAACCGCTCCGGCGAAGAGAGGGGTGTGCTCCGGTGAAAGGTGCCAGGATCGCTTACTTTGACTGCTACAGCGGGATCAGCGGCGATATGACTCTCGGTGCCCTCCTCGATTGCGGGCTGGAACTCTCGCAACTGCAGGAGATGCTCGCCAAGCTGCCCCTGTCCGGCTACCGCCTGGAGCTCTCCAGAGTGACCCGCTACAGCCTGGCCGGTTCCGATCTGCAGGTTATTCTGGAAGATGATTCCCCCGGACACCGGCATCTGCCGGAAATTGAAGAGCTCATTCTGGGGAGCAGCCTTCCCGATCCGGTCAAGGAGAAAAGCAGGGCGGTCTTTGTCAACCTCGCTGCGGCGGAGGCGGCAGTACACGGGACTTCACTGGAAGAGGTTCATTTTCATGAAGTCGGTGCAATAGACGCCATTGTCGATATTGTCGGCAGCGTTGCGGCGCTCCATCTTCTGGGGATTGAACAGGTTTTCTGCTCCCCTTTGCCTGTGGGCGGGGGGATGGTCCGGGCGGCTCACGGTCTCTTGCCTCTGCCGGCGCCGGCGGTTCTCGAACTCTTCAAGAAGCGCAGCGTTCCGGTTTATGGGCGAGAGGGACTCCATGAACTGGTCACCCCCACGGGAGCGGCCATCGTGACCACCCTGGCAGCCGGTTTCGGCCCGCCGCCCTCATTTGTTTTCGAAACCGTGGGCTACGGTTCCGGGAAGCTGGATCCCGGCTACGCCAATTACCTGCGCATCTTTATCGGCGAAGTGACTTCGCCGCCACTTTCTGATCCGGAGCCGCTGCAGGCCATCGAAGCAAATATCGACGACCTCAACCCCGAGGTGTTTGGCTATCTCATGGAGCGGCTTTTTGCCGGGGGCGCCTGGGATGTTTACTATACCCCGGTGCAGATGAAGAAAAATCGCCCGGCGGTTAAGCTGACGGCGTTGACCGCGCCGCGCCACCTTCACCGCCTGGTGGAGATCATCTTCAGGGAGACCTCGACAATGGGGTTGCGGGTTTTGGAGGCCCAAAAATTTGTCCGGCAGCGCCAGATTGTTGAACTATCGACAGAATGGGGTCCGGTTCGGGTTAAGGTTGCTCTGGACGAAACCGGTGGGGACTGTCAGCACTATGCCATCGAATATGAAGACTGCGCCAAAATTGCCCGGAAGACCGGGATCCCCCTCAAGGAGATCTACCGCCGCGTTGAGCGGCTCTTTGCCCGGCAGCAGCGTATTCCAGACTGATGAAACCCGCTCTACAGCTGCGCTGCCGATCCTGCCGGCAGCGCTCCCGCCCCCGGTGGCGGGAGCAATCTCCAGATAATTCCCTTGAACTGAACTGTCGCACCGGGTCAGTTTCTCCTGCCGGAAAGGTCTTTTTCTCTTACAAGCAGAACATAATTTGCTTATTGGGCAAATCTGAATAATGCTCTCAACAAACGAAACATGTACCAGTTATGTTAGAATATTATTGACATACTCAATATTTTGTAATATAAATTAATAGGGGAGGTGATCGGCAAATGTTAGAAAAATCACTTTTGGAGAGGGTCAGGAAAATAAACCAGATTATCTTGCAATCGATTGAAGACGACTTGAACATCAAGGGGGCCTCCGATGCTCTTGCGGGGATCATCGATGCCAGTGTTTTGGTGATTAACAGCAGGGGAAGATTGCTAAGCGGTGTTTTAAGCCAGCAGCTGAGCTGCCGGAGGCTGAGCGACTATCTGGAGAC
The DNA here is from genome assembly GCA_012510325.1 of Bacillota bacterium. Taxonomy (GTDB): domain Bacteria; phylum Bacillota; class Dethiobacteria; order DTU022; family DTU022; genus JAAZPQ01. Next base: position 711 of record JAAZIG010000309.1, on the reverse strand, counting down.
TGAAGGCTCGCTGCCCGATTATTACAACCTGCCTTCGCTGCTGAAAAGTGACGAGTCGCGGATCAACGAAATTTACCGTCTTGCAGTATGCCCGCTGGACGAGAGCAAGGAATCACCCTGTCCCCACGGCGATATCTATATTATTGCCGTTCCCATCTTGAGCGGTACAGACCCGTTGGGGGCAATCATCTTGCACCGCCACAAAAAGCCTTTCGAGCACAATGATCTGATCCTGGCGGAGATCGGAGCGGCGATCATCGGGATGATTCTGATGCGCCTGGCGGCTGAACGTGCCGAGGAGGAAAGGTGGTACCGGGATATGGCCGGGGTCGCTTTTGATAGTCTTTCTTATTCGGAAGTGGAAGCAATTGAAGAGATGTTTAAAAACCTCACCGATAATGAGAACATCGTTGTTGCCAGTAGAATTGCCGACGAGCTGGGGATAACCCGCTCGGTTATCGTCAACGCACTGCGCAAGTTTGAGAGCGCCGGGATTATTGAATCGAGGTCTCTGGGGATGAAGGGAACATATATCCGCTTGAAAAATCCTTTTGCCCTCGATGAGATTAACGAGCGCACCGCCCGGCTGAAAGCCTCTTTCGACGAAGAGGAGTAGGGGCGGTTGAGTTAGTCCGGGCTTATATTCTGTGCCGGAAAACGATAATGGCCGATAATTTCCCACCGCAGCAGACAATCTTCCTCGCGGGCGAT
>JAAZIG010000308.1 GCA_012510325.1 Bacillota bacterium | reverse complement strand
CTTTCAGCGGTGGAAAATAAGAAAAGCACTGAACCTGAGAGTGAATTCATCCGGGGGGTTGACGCCGGAATGGCTCAGCAATAGAGAGAGGTGTGTTGGCATGCGCAAGCAGCTATCAAAGAATATCGTGACGCTGCTCCTTTTTCTCTGGGCAGTACTGCTGCCGGCAAGTGCCTTGCTGGCGGCGGAGCCGGATCTGGTGATCACCGGGACCGGTTTACGCGAGGATGTTGTGATCTACCCGGGCGACTGGGGCAGGTATAAAGAGGTCATACGCTACTATTCCTCCAATAACAACTATGATTACCATAAAATCTGGAAGGTTAGGGGTTATGATATTTTCGAACTGATTGGATTAGGCAATTTAAAAAAAGACAAGGATTATACAGCCGCTTTCATTTCTTCTATGGACGGAGGCCGTGTGAGCAGAACAATTAAGGAGTTGCAGTCACAATACTTTTATGACAAGTTTACCACTGCTAGTGGAAAACTTATTGCCCCCATGCTCAGTTTTTACCGGACGGCGGTGTTTGAACCTGACACCCAGGGATGCCCCAAACCCAACGAGGTTATATGGGACGATCAGGAACCGACGGTAGATCACGATGCGCCCCGTCTGGTTATGGGGCAGGCACATGGCGATGTGGATGATAACAATCAAAGTTTTTTTAACAAAAAAGTAGGTCGTATCGTTGTCGGCGAGGAGCGCCCTGAAGGTGAGAAGCAGGTTGAAACAGACCGGGATACGGCATCGGGTGGTGCAACGGGCGGCAAGACCGAGGCGAGCGAAACAGCGCCTGGGAAAGCAGACGCTCAGGACGATGATCCCGTCAGCGGAACGGATCCGGAGGAGAACGGAAAAGCCGATGAGCCCGGAGAGCAGAATGGCGCAACCGCTCCGGAGGAGGAGCCCGATAGCGCAGCCGTTGCAGAGCCCGGTAGCGAAGAGGACCCTGATTCCGAAGAGCTGGCGGGGGGGCAACCCCGCAAAGTGAGCTGGCCCTGGATCGCGGCGGGATTAATCCTCGCCGGTGGGGCAGCGGGGGGAGCTTATTACTATCACTTCCGAAAAAGGAGTGCTTAGCACAATGAAACCTCGATACCGAGGACTGATCCTGATGCTGCTGGCGGTTGCTGCACTTGTCCTGGCCGGCTGTGCCGGGGAGAAAACCGACCCGGCCGATGGGGCAACGATGACCATCGAAGGGGGCGGCGTGGAGAGCGCTGTCCAGCTGTCCCTGGGGGAGCTGAAGGCGATGACCGGTGCTTTGGTGGAGGACGATTACTTCTCCATCAATACGTACGGCACCGAAGAATACTTCCATTTCAAGGGTGTCTGGGTCTGGGCGCTCCTGGAGCAGAAGGCAGACTTGAAAGAGGATGCCGCTGCGGTCAGCTTCGTTGCCGAGGACGGCTACACGGTCACCTACACCCTGGAAGAGGTGCAGCGGGAGGATTATCTCGACCAGCAGGATCCGGAAAAGAAATATAAAATGATCCTCGCCTGGGAGGAGAATAATGAGCCTTACGACATTTCAAAGGGCAACCCCTTCCGCCTGGTCAACGGACAGAGAGAGCCCGGCGATGTCAACAAGCCCCTGTGGGTAAGCCAGATTCAAAAAATTATTGTCGAGTAGCGATTTCGTCATGCCGGGGGGAGCGCCTCCGGGAGGATGATCCGCTTTCTGTAAGGGTGCTCCCCTTCACTCAGGGAGTGCCTTTTGCTTATTTCCACTCCGGTAATATTTTGAAGCGGCCCGCGATATATGAGCAACATGGTGGCAAACGGGACATTAAATCTTTTTACTAGGCTTTACCCCTGATCCGGTGAGATTGGGCGGAACTGGATGGACGCCGGCGTATGCTTGCAATTTACCACGTTTTTGGCTATGATTATAGCGGCAGAGGGTGCTTGCGACGGCAAGGGTGCCGAGCATTTTTGCCCTTGTCGACCATGTCCTGAAAGAGCAGGCTGAATTGGCTGCCCGGCGCTTGGG
>JAAZIG010000307.1 GCA_012510325.1 Bacillota bacterium | reverse complement strand
TGCACCGACCCAGGCACAAGCTGGGCCGGTCGATGGTCCGGACAGCGCAGGCCGCCCTTGGCGAAGCCGATCTGGTTTGCTTTATCGTCGAGGGCCATCTCAAACCGGGTCCGGGAGATCGCTATATCGCCGCCGCCCTGGAAAAAGCTGCCGGACCGGTCCTTCTGGTCCTGAACAAGAGCGATCTGGCCCCGCCGCCGCAGCTGGCTGCCGCCGCTGCTCTTTACGGGGAGCTCTTTCCCTTTGCCGCCACCCTTTCGCTCTCGGCTTTGCGAAAGGAGAAGCTCGATTTGCTGTTGAAAGAGATCACCTGCCGTCTGCCCGAGGGACCGCGCTACTACCCTCCGGAGATGATCACCGATCAGCCTGAGCGGTTTATCGCCGCCGAGATCATCCGGGAGAAGATTATTCACCTGACCAGGGAAGAGGTTCCTCACTCCGTGGCCGTGGTCGTCGAGGAGCTCACTCTCCGGGAGGGAAGAGAGCTTCTCGATCTGCGGGCGGAGATCTTTGTGGAGCGCGATTCCCAGGTCGGTATTATCGTCGGCAAGGGCGGGCTCCTGTTGAAAAAGGCCGGCACCGCCGCCCGCCGCGAGATCGAAGCCCTTTTCGGCCGGCAGATCTACCTCGACCTGCGGGTCAAGGTGAAACGGGATTGGCGCAACCGCGAGCGGCTGCTCGATGAAATGGGCTACCGCAGGAGCTAAATCGGGGGGAAACCATTGTCTGAGCGCACCTATAAAAGCGACGCCCTGATCCTCTACCACCGCAACCTCGGCGAAGCAGACCGTCTGGTTACCCTGCTGACCTGGGAGAAGGGGAAGATTACTGCAGTGGCCCGGGGCGCCCGCAAAGTGAAAAGCAGGCTTGCCGGAGGGGTTGATCTCTTCACCTACGGGCGCTACCAGTTTCACCGGGGGCGCAGCCTCGATCTGATCACCGGACAGGAGGTCAGGGAGCATTTCAGCGCCTTTCGCGAGGATGCCGCCCTTTATCCTTACGGCCTCTTTCTCTCCGAGATCACCGGAAAGCTGATCGAAAGTGAAGAGCCTTCCCCGGAGCCCTGCGCCCTTCTTCTGGAGGGGTGGCGCCTGCTCTGCGGCGGGGAGCGGCCCGATCCGGTGCTTTTCTGCTGTGCCTTTGAGCTGAAGATGATGGCGCTGGCCGGTTTTTGCCCCTATCTCGAGGGCTGTCTCCAATGCGGTTCTGCCGAGGCTTTTCTGTTCAGCCCCCGAAGGGGGGGGCTCTTCTGCGAACGCTGTGCTGAAAGCGGCACCCTCAGTCTGGGCGCCGGGACGGCCGCTCTGGCCCGGCGCCTCCTCGAGGCGCCACTGGACCGGGTGAAACTGCTCCGCAGCTCTCCCCGGCAAAGGCGGGAGCTGACCGAGGCGGCGGCTTCTTTCCGGCGCTATCACCTGCAGATCGACAAGCTGCGCTCGCTCCAGCTGCTCAGTTCGCTGAATCTCTCCGGCTGAACTGCAGGCGAGGCGCAGGAGCGGCCTGTTATCCGGGAGCAAACACCGCTTCATCGTTCCGAAAAATTGCCGGGATAAAAAACAGCGGAAGCGTTAAGCTAGAGACACCGCCGAATAAAGAAATTCTTGACAAAAAGGAGCGCTCCGGTTTAGGATCGGATCAAAGAGAAGAGACACCTGTTGGCATGATGAAGGGAAGGATTAACCGGGACGGGCTTCTTTCAGCGAGCCGGGGGCGGTGCAAGCCCGGCGGAGCCTCCGGCGAAAGGCACCCCGGAGTGCAGCTTTAATGAAGTGGGTTCAGTTTGCTGAACCAAGTAGGGTGGAACCGCGGGAACAGACCTCCCGTCCCTATGCGCAGGCCGCCGGGGGCAGGGGGTTTTCTCTTTATTTGGCGAAGGAGGTTGATCCGTTGATCGATCTGCAAACGATCATATTCAGGCTGCAATCTTACTGGGCGGAGCAGGGCTGTCTCCTCTGGCAGCCCTACGATATCGAGAAAGGGGCCGGCACGATGAATCCGGCCACCTTCTTAAGAGCGCTCGGGCCGGAGCCGTGGGCGGTGGCTTATGTGGAGCCCTCGCGCCGCCCCGCCGACGGGCGCTACGGGAAAAATCCAAACCGGCTTTACCAGCATCTTCAGTACCAGGTGCTGCTCAAGCCGGCGCCGGCCGATATTCAGGATCTCTACCTGGGAAGCCTGCTCTCTTTGGGGCTGGAACCCCGGGAGCATGATATCCGCTTTGTGGAAGACAACTGGGAATCGCCGACGCTGGGCGCCTGGGGGCTGGGCTGGGAGGTCTGGCTCGACGGGATGGAGATAACCCAGTTTACCTACTTTCAGCAGGTTGGCGGAATCGATGTGGAGAAGGTTCCCGTCGAACTCACTTATGGGCTCGAGCGCATCGCTGTCTATATTCAGGACCGCGACAGCGTTTTTGAGCTGGACTGGAAAGAGCCGGTTCGCTACGGCGATATCTTCCAGCGGGCGGAATGGGAACATTCCGTGTACAGTTTTGAACAGGCCGACAGAGCACTTCTGCTCCGCCTCTTCGACCTCTACGAAGCCGAGGCAGAGAGGATTTTGCAGGAGGGGCTGATCTTCCCGGCCTACGACTATATCCTGAAATGTTCGCATACATTTAACCTGTTGGAGGCCCGGGGGGCGATCAGCGTGACTGAGCGCACCGGCTACATTGGACGGGTCCGCCGCCTCTCCCGCGAATGCGCCAAGGGGTACCTGCGGCAGCTGAAAAAAGAGACCGTTTCATCGGGGGAGGAGGGTTAACCGTGGCTCGGGATAATCAAGATCTTTTACTGGAGATCGGTTGTGAAGAGCTGCCCCCGCGCTTTATTCCGGAAGCGCTGGAGCAGCTGCAGGAGGGGATTGCCTCGCTGCTGGAAGAACGGCGCCTCGGCTATGAGCGCAGCAGGGTTTGGGCGACCCCGCGCCGGCTGACGCTGCTCGTTGAAAATTTGGCCGCTTGCCAGGCTCACCGGCAGGAGAAGGTGAAGGGGCCGCCCCTCGAACGGGCCTATGATGATGCCGGCGCCCCGACCGGGGCCCTCCACGGCTTTGCCCGCAGCCAGGGGCTTCCCCCGGAGGAGTTAACTGTGGAAGAGCTCAAGGGGGTGCCCTACCTTTTTGCGATCAAGGATCTTCCCGGAGAGGCGGCGGAAGCGCTGCTGCCGGAGGTGCTCGCGGAGCTGATCCGCCGGCTCAGCTTTGCCCGGCCGATGTACTGGGAGCGCAAGGAAGACCGCTTTCCCCGTCCGGTACGCTGGCTGCTGGCGCTGTACGGATCTGTCCCGGTGCGCTTCTCCTTTGCCGGGGTGACCTCGGGGGAAAAGACTTTCGGACACCGCTTTATTTCCCCCGGCCCCTTCACCGTGGAGAGCGCCGCCGGCTATTTTAACTGCCTTGAGCAGAACGGAGTGCTGCTCGATCAGGTGCAGCGCCGCGAGCGGATCCGGGAGCTGTTGGTGGAAAAAGCCGCTGCGGAGGGGGGCAAGCCGCTCATCGATGAGGCTCTTTTGGAAGAGGTTACCTTTTTGGTGGAGTACCCCGAAGCGGTGACCGGTGCTTTTTCCCGCGATTACCTGGAGCTGCCCCGGGAGGTGCTCATCACCACCATGCAGGTGCACCAGCGCTATTTTCCCGTGCTCGAAGCAGAGAGCACCGCGCTGCAGCCCCGCTTTATCGGGATCAGCAACAACCTTTACCATGAGAATATCCGCCGGGGCTACGAGAAGGTGCTCCGGGCCCGCCTTGCCGATGCCCGCTTCTTCTACAATGAGGATCGCAAGGTGCCTCTGGAAAGCTGTGCCGAGCAGCTCACAGAGGTGATCTTTCACGAGGAGCTGGGCACCCTTGCAGAAAAACAGGAGCGGCTGGTCAATCTGGTTGAAAAGATCGGGGAGCACCTCGGCTGCCCCGGGAGCACCATCAAAAGGGCCAGGCGGGCGGCGCAGCTCTGCAAAGCCGATCTGGTGACCCGGATGGTTCGCGAGTTTCCGGAGCTCCAGGGGGTGATGGGGAGGGAATATGCCTTCCTGAGCGGCGAGGACAAGGAGGCGGCGGAGGCGATCCGGGAGCACTATCTACCGGGCCATTTCGGCGATGCCCTCCCCGCCACCCCGGAGGGGGCCCTGCTCTCTCTGGCCGACCGCGCCGATACCTTAAGCGGCTGCTTTGCCGCCGGCATTCAGCCGACGGGTTCGCAGGATCCCTATGCCCTGCGGCGGCAGGGTCAGGGGATTGTCGCCATTTTGCTGGACCGCGAATTTGAACTGACGCCGGCGGAGCTGTTAGACGCCGCCCTGGAGGAGCACTGCAAAGTAGGGTCGCTCTCCCTGGGGCGCCAAAAGGAGCTCCGCGGAGCCCTTCATGATTTTTTGAACCAACGCCTTCGCTTCGCTCTGCAGGAGCGGGGCCTGAGCTACGATATCATCGAGGCGGTCCTGGCGGTGCCCTACCGCTCCGCAGCGGAGCTTTGCGGGCGGGCGGCGGCCCTGGAGGAACATCTGCAGACGGAGCTGCTCAAAAGTCTCAGCGCGGCCTATATCCGCGCGGCGAACCTCACCCGTCGCGCCGCTGCAGGGGCGGTGCGAACAGATCTCCTTTTCGAGACGGCGGAAAAAGAACTTTGCCGGGCCCTGCTTCAGGTAGAGCCTTTGCTGGAGCAGGCGCTGCAGCGGCGCGACTACCGGGCCGCTTTCGAGCAGCTTGTGCTGCTCAAAGAGCCGGTGGATCACTTCTTCGACGAGGTTATGGTGATGGTTGAAGATGAGCTCCTCCGGTTGAACCGGCTCCACCTGCTGGTGTCGGTAAAGGAGCTGTTTAACCGGCTTGCCGATTTTTCCCTGCTGCAGCTGGGTGAATAGAGCCTGGCAGCAGGAGTTTAATTGGCGATATCGTATATACTTTATATTCATACGGTTGGTTACAGGCTAGCCTATCTCTGCCGGGGGGGGGGAACAGATGAATTTAAGTCAGCGGCAGAAAAAGATCCTGGAGATTGTCAAGGAATGCGGCCCCATATCCGGGGAGGAGATCGCTTCGCAGCTAAGTGTTTCCCGGGCCGCCCTGCGGCCCTGCCTGGCAATTTTGACCATGGCGGGTCTCCTCGAAGCCCGCCCGCGAGTGGGCTATACCTATGCCGGGAAAGAGGCCAAGAACCTTTTTGCCGACTATCTGAGGCGCTTTACCGTAGGTGAGGTCAAGGCGGTGCCTGCAGTGATCCGCAGGGACAGCTCGGTTTACGACGCCATCGTTACCCTGTTTGTGGAGGATGTCGGCACCCTCTTTGTCATCGACGAGAAGGGTTTTCTGCAGGGGGCTCTTTCGCGCAAGGATCTGTTAAAGGCAGCGATCGGCGGGAGCGATCTCCTGCGGAGCCCCGTCGCGGTGATCATGACGCGAATGCCTCATCTGGTGACTGTGGAGGCGGATCTCGATGTTGTGGCGGCCGCGCAAAAAATTGTTGATTACCAGATCGATGCCCTCCCCGTTGTCCGGGCTGAAGAGGGGGAGCAGCTGAAGATAATCGGGAAAGTAACCAAAACAACGCTGGTCCGCCTGCTGGCGGAGGTAAGCAGTTAGAGAGGAGGAGGGCGAATGAATCAACCTGCCCGAAAGCCGGTCGTCTATATTATCTCCGATTCAATCGGTGAAACCGCCGAGTTTGTGGTCAAGGCGGCGGCCAGCCAGTACGACTCCAAGGATATCGAGGTGCGCCGGGTCCCATTTGTCAGCGACAGCGCCAAAATTGTCGAGGTTATCGCCGAGGCAGCCCGCTTCAACAGCATGGTTGCCTACACTCTCGTTCTCCCGGAGTTGCGCCGGACCGTCGAACAGGAGGCGGCGAAGCACAATATTCCCACCGCCGACATTATGGGTCCGGCGATGGATGCCTTTGCCCGGATCATGGAGAACGAACCCTACCTGGAGGCGGGCCGCGTTCGCCGGATGGATGAGGACTATTTCCGGCGAATTGCCGCGGTTGAATTTGCGGTGAAGTATGATGATGGAAAAGACCCCCGGGGGCTGCGCCTGGCAGAGGTGGTCCTCATCGGGGTTTCCCGGACATCGAAAACCCCTTTGAGCATGTACCTAGCACACCGGCGGGTGATGGTGGCGAACCTGCCTCTGGTTCCCGAGCTGGAGCCCCCGGAGGAGCTGTTCTGGGTGCCTTCCGAAAAGATAGTGGGGCTGACGATCAACGCGGCACAGCTTCGTTCAATCCGGCAGGAGAGGCTGAACAGTCTCGGGCTCGATGCCCAGGCCGACTACGCCTCCCTGGAGCGCATCTCCACAGAGCTGGAGTACGCCCGCCGGATTATGGAGCAGGTGGGGTGTACAGTTTTCGATGTTTCCAACAAGGCCGTTGAAGAGGTAGCCAATAAAATTTTACAGGTTGTCAAGGGAGGTTAACAGATTTGAGTGGGCGATGGGTCTACCGCTTTTCTCAGGGCGGTGCGGAGATGAAAAATTTGCTTGGCGGCAAAGGGGCGAACCTGGCAGAGATGACACGGATCGGGCTTCCGGTGCCGCCGGGCTTTGTGATCAGCACAGAGGCTTGTAACAGGTATTTTGCCTCAGGCCGGCAGATCTGGCCGGAGCTGAAGGAGCAGATCCGGGAGGAACTGCTCCATCTGGAGTCGCTCACCGGACGGCGCTTCGGCGGAGAGGAGCCGCTGCTCCTTTCAGTGCGCTCCGGGGCGGTGATCTCGATGCCGGGGATGATGGATACGGTACTCAACCTCGGCCTTAACGGGGAGACTGTGGAGAGACTCGCTGCAGAAACAGCGGACCGCCGCTTCGCCCTCGATTGTTACCGCCGCTTCATTCAGATGTTCGGCGATGTGGTTCAGGAAGTTGAACATCAACGCTTCGAGGATATCCTTGAAGAGATCCGCCAGAGGCGAGGCGTGACAAGCGATGCCGCCCTTGACGAGTCCGATCTCGAGGAGGTCATCGAGCGCTTCAGCGCAGCTATTCGCGACGCTACGGGAAAAGAATTTCCCAGCGCACCCGAGGAACAGCTGTTCCTGGCGGTGCAGGCGGTCTTCGATTCCTGGAATACACCGCGGGCGATCGTCTACCGGCAGGTGAACAAGATTCCGGATCACCTCGGCACCGCGGTCAATGTGCAGGCGATGGTCTTTGGCAATCTGGGCGAAGACAGCGGGACCGGAGTGGCTTTTACCCGGAATCCGGCCACCGGTGAAACGGGTGTTTTCGGAGAATATCTGCTCAACGCCCAGGGAGAGGATGTCGTCGCCGGCATCCGCACCCCGCAGCTCCTCAGCGGACTTGAGCAAGTGATGCCCGCCGTTTACAGGCAGTTTATCGAGCTTTGCCGCCGCCTGGAGGAGCATTACGGCGATATGCAGGATATTGAATTCACCATTGAAAAGGGGAAACTCTATCTTCTGCAGACGCGCTCCGGAAAACGGACCGCCGCTGCGGCGATCAAGATAGCGGTGGATCTGGTCAATGAAGGGATGATCGCGGAAAAAGAAGCGCTGCTGCGGGTTGATCCGGCCCAGCTGGATCAACTGCTGCACCCGCGTTTTGATCCCGGCGCCGAGCTGGCCGTGGTGGCCCGGGGGCTCCCGGCATCCCCGGGGGCAGCTTCCGGAAAGATCATCTTTGATGCCGACAGCGCTCAGGAAGCGGCGCAGGCCGGAGAAAAGGTGCTGCTCGTTCGTCCGGAAACCACGCCCGACGACATCCACGGAATTTATGCTGCCCGGGGGATCCTCACAAGCCGCGGCGGCATGACCAGCCACGCCGCCGTCGTGGCCAGGGGTGCGGGCAAGCCCTGTGTTTGCGGCTGTGAGGCGCTGCAGATCAATCTGGAGGCGCGCCAAATCGAGATCCGGGGAGAGAGCTATCCCGAGGGGACCGTCTTCTCCATCGACGGCGCCACCGGTGAGGTGATTCTGGGACAGCCCCCCCTCATCGAGCCCCGGCCGACCCCGGAATTTGCCGAGCTTCTGGAGTGGGCCGATCAGCACCGGCGCCTCGGTGTGCGGACCAATGCCGATACGCCGAAAGATGCCCACCGGGCCCTGCAGCTAGGCGCCGAAGGGATCGGCCTTTGCCGCACGGAGCATATGTTTATGGAAAAAGAAAGGCTGCCCCTGGTCCGCCAGATGATTCTGGCCGGCGATGCCGAAGAGAGGAAAACGGCTTTGGAGAAGCTGCTGCCGGTTCAGCAAGAGGAC
>JAAZIG010000306.1 GCA_012510325.1 Bacillota bacterium | reverse complement strand
TTGGAGAAAGTTTACCGGCAACTGTTGCCGGTGTCGATATCGGCTCCCTTTCAGCCGAAGCGGTGCTTTTGGAAGACGGCCGCATGCTTGCTTATTCCATTATCCCCACGGGAGTGGATAGCAGAAGAGCCGCCGAAGAAGCGCTGCAGGCGGCTTTGCAGAAAGCAGGCCTTCAGTTTGAAGATCTGGCGATAATCATCGCCACCGGATACGGCCGGGTCAGCGCCCCTTTTGCCCATAAGACGATCACCGAGATCACCTGCCACGGCCGGGGCGCTTTCCATCTGGATTCCGACGTCCGCACAGTGATCGATATCGGGGGGCAGGACAGCAAGGTGATCCGCATCGACGAAGAGGGCAAAGTGCTCGATTTTGCGATGAATGATAAATGTGCCGCCGGGACGGGACGTTTTTTGGAGGTGATGGCCGCTGCTCTCGAGGTGCCCTTGGAAGAGCTGGCGGCGCTGAGCGCGAGAGCGGAGCGGGCCACCCCCATCAGCAGCACCTGTACTGTTTTTGCCGAGACCGAAGTGGTCTCCCTTCTTGCGGGAGGCACCGATCGCGCCGAAATTGCCCGGGGACTGCATGAGTCCATCGCTGCACGCACCTCCAGTCTGGTCTACCGCGTCGGCCTGACCGGAAAGGTGATGATGACCGGCGGGGTGGCCAAAAACAGTGCTGTCGTGCAGGCGCTGGAGGAAAGGCTGGAGGTGGCGATCACTGTTCCGCCGGAGCCGCAGATTGTTGGCGCTCTCGGCGCTGCGCTGCTGGCCCGGGATGATTGGCGCTCCGGCAGGGCTACCTGAGCTTCCCCCCGGTGCTCTGCCCGGCAGGGGGGGAGGGAAGCGGTACGTTGGGAGTGATACTCTTCTTCAACCTGGCACCGACTGTTGCGGCAAAGGCGATCTTGAGCAGATCTGCCGGCAGAAAGGGCAGCACCCCGGCGAGGACCGCTTCAGCGGCGCCAAACCCCATTACCAAGGCCAGCTGAACTGTGCCGCCCAGATAGGTGCACCCGAGACAGCCGAGCATCGCCGCGGCGGTGCGCGGAAAGCGGGGTGCACGTTCATTTTCCAGCAGCTTTCCACAGATGAAGACACCGGGAAGAAAGCCCCAGAGATAGCCGCCGCTGGGACCGAAAAGGATCCCCGGCCCGCCCAGGCCGTAGGAGAAAAGGGGGGCGCCGGCGGCCCCGAGCATGAGATAGGAGAGCACTGCAAAAAAGCTGTTTTTCCCCCCCAGCAGCACCCCGGCCAGGAGCACACCGATGAGCTGTCCGGTAACCGGAACCGGGCTGAAGGGAAGGGGGATGCTCAGACGGGCCAGGACGGCGATAAGGGCGGTCAAAAGACCGCTGCGGCTCAGTTCGGATAGAGACATGCGGCGGCTCCCCCGGGCTTAATTGATTTCACCGCAGATGATGCGGTGGCGTTTTCCCGTTTCGTCTTCGAGAAGAAGGGCCCCCTCAGGGTCGATATCGAGCGCTCTTCCCCGGAGCGGTTTTCCCGATTGGGTCAGCTCCACCGTCTTACCCAGAGTTGCGTTCAGCTCTCTCCAGTGCAGCTGGAAGGGGGCAAATCCTTTTCTGAAAAAAAGGCGGCAATCGTGCAGCAGCTGCTCCAGAATGGAAAGGAACAGGGCGGTTCGTTCAAAAGTGCGCTTTTCGGTAAGGCGAAGCGAGGTGGCGGAGCTGTGCAGCTCCGCTGGAAAATCGGCGAGACGGTGGTTGATATTCAGCCCCAGGCCGAGGATCAGGTAGAGCAGTTTGTCGCCGCCGGTTTTGCCCTCCGTCAGGATACCGCCCATCTTTTTTGTTCCCACCAGGAGATCGTTGGGCCATTTAACTGTAACCGCTGTAGCGGCAGCCTTGCGAAGCTGCCGGGCGGCGGAGATGGCGGCGACCAGGGTTATCGCCGCTGCGCGGTGCGGTTCCAGGTGGGCCGGACGGAGCAGCACTGAAAAATAGAGTCCCTTTCCCGGGGGTGAATGCCAGCTCCGGCCCCGCCGCCCCCGGCCGGCGCTCTGGGAATCGGTCAGGATTACCGTGCCTTCGGGAGCACCCTCTTCCGCCAGACGCCGCAGAGCGGTACTGGTTGAGTCGAGTTCGGGATAGTACAGAACTTGCTTTGCTCCCGGGGGGAGTTCATTAAAAGCATGCGGATAGTTCATGGCCTCATCTTAAACTTCAGGGGACTGTGCTGTCAATATGCCTGGGGAATCCCCACAAGCCTCCGTCGTCGTCGTTGAATGCCTGTGCGTCACCCGACAAAATGGGCCGGGAGATCCGGTCCTGTGGTTCACGTTCCTGTGGTGTATGGTATTATTTGTCATCCTGAGGACGTAGTCCGAAGGATCTGATCCGAGAACTCCCATGAGTCAGGGCCCGAAGGGGGAACACAAAGCGAAATGGGTGCGTGATGCATCAGCAACGTTTTAGATGCTTCGCTACGCTCAGCATGACAGCGGTGGCGGGATCTCGTTTCAGGAGTGAGTCAAAGTCACCGTCCCCTTGACTCATCCGAGAACTCCCATGAGTCAGGGTCCGAAGGGGGAACACAAAGCGAAATGGATGAGTGATGCATCAGCAACGTTTTAGATGCTTCGCTACGCTCAGCATGACAGCGGTGGTGGGATCTCGTTTCAGGAGTGAGTCAAAGTCAACGTCCCCTTGACTCATGGGACTGACAGAGCTGATCAATTCGCTTGGACAAGCAGAAAAGGCACTGGGGACCAGGCCAGCATTACTGCTGGAGTTTACGGTCATACCAGTGCCTCTTCTGCTTTTTTATTAGAAACAGCTATAAATTGTTCCTAATAAACTCTTTAC
>JAAZIG010000305.1 GCA_012510325.1 Bacillota bacterium | reverse complement strand
GCTGTCCTATGCCATCTCGGTGCACAAGAGTCAGGGCAGCGAGTACCCGGTTATCGTGATGCCGGTGATCACCCAGCACTATCTGCTGCTGCAGCGAAACCTGCTCTATACGGGGATCACCCGGGCCCGCAAGCTGGTGGTTCTCGTGGGAACGAAAAAAGCGCTGGCCATAGCCATACGGAACAACCGCGCCGGGGAGCGCTACAGCCTCCTCGACAGCCGTTTGAGAGAAAAGGAGTGACCCTGCTGCGGGAGCGCCAGGTGAAAGGGGGCAAACGGCCGCCGGAGCGGCGCCGGGGGGAATATTTCTGGCGGCTTTTGTTTCCGCCCCGCTGTCTGACCTGTCAAAAGCTGCTCAAGATAGCGGCAGCCGTCCCTCTTTGTGAAGATTGCCGGGCCCAATTTTCCTTTGCCGGCCTGTTCTGCCCCCGCTGCGGGCAGCATCTTCCGCCCCGAATATCCTGCTCCTGTGCTCCGGAGGCAGCGCCCCTGCAGGGCCTGTTTGCTCTTTCCTGGTATGAAGGAGTCTGGCGGCAGGTGCTGCACCGCTTCAAGTTCAGGGGAGAGCGTGCCCTGGCCCGGCCCCTGGGAAGGTGGCTGGGGACGCTCATAGAGGAGGAGACCGCCTGGGGCCCGGAGCTGGTTGTTCCCGTGCCCCTGCACCGCCGCAGGGAGAAAGAAAGGGGCTACAATCAGGCTCACCTGCTGGCCCGGTTTACCGCCGAGGCGCTGGGGCTACCGCTGCGTCCCCTGCTGGTGAGGCCCGGAGAGGCGCCGCCTCAAAGCAGCCTCTCGTACCGCCACCGCCTGACCAATGTGCGCGGCGCTTTTTTGTACCGGGGAGGGCTGCAGCGGGGGAACAGGGTTTTGCTGGTGGATGACATCTATTCCACCGGAGCGACGATGCAGGAGGCGGCGGCAGTGCTGCACCGCCGGGGTCTCCTTGTTTTCGGCGCTGTGGCCGCCTATACCCCCCGTTTTCCCTGAGCACCGCCTTTGCTCGCTGCGCTGAAGGGTTTTTCCATAGCTTGGGGAATAGTATTGATAAGAAAAGGGCAGAAAGGGAGGCGCAAAGATGGAAATCAACATCCGAGGGAAAAATATTGAAGTTACTGAAGCTCTGGTTGACTATGCCCAAAAAAAGGTAGGCAAGTTGACCAAGTACCTGAACCGCCCCAAAGAGGTGCAGGTGGTGATGACGGTAATCCGCAATGAGCATATTGTTGAGGTTACTGTGATCTTGAACGGCCTTATTTTACGCGGTGAGGAATCTACCGGCGATATGTATGCTTCCATAGATATGGTCGTTGACAAACTGGAGAAACAGCTGGTCAAATACAAGACCCGGCTGAGCAAATCTTTGCGACAGCAGAGCATCCGCGATCTCGGGGAGAAATGGATCCCTGTGGAGGAGAAGGAAGAAAGATCAGAGGAAGAAAGGGTCGTCAAGACAAAACAATTCCCCCTGAAACCGATGCACCTTGAAGAGGCCATTATGCAGATGAATCTGCTGGGACACGATTTTTTTGTTTTCGCCAATGCGGAAACTGAAACTGTAAATGTGCTCTACCGGCGGAAAGACGGCGATTACGGTCTCATCGTTCCGGAGTACGGCGCTTAACCCGGTTCACGCCGGTCAGATATGTTGCAGAAAGGCTAGGTCCATGGATGAAGCAGTCAATGTAGTAATCTTTGAAGGAACCGCTGCAGCCAGCCCCGTTGAGGAGATGCTGGTGCGGGTGCGCCGGGCGCTGCTGCACGACAATCTGGAAAAGCTGAGCCGAATCGCGCTGGTGGACCGCGTTTTCCTGATCACAAACGACCCGGCCCTGGCGGGGATGGCCCGGGAGACGGGGGCGGAGTTTCTCCTGAATCGACAGCATCCGCGCTCCTTTCATTTTGGAGAGGAGCTGAAAAAGCTGGTTCAGGATCACAAACTGAAGAAAGTGTTTTATCTCAGCGGGGCGGGCTGTCCCCTCATCACTGCCGCCGAACTGGAGGAGATCTGCGGCAAGCTGGCCGGCCGCAGCAGCTTTCTCTATGCCAACAATATCCAATCTGCCGATATGGTTGCCTTTACCGTTCCGGAGGGCTTTGGCGGTCTGGAGTTGCCTTCGATGGACAATAGCCTGGCGATGACGCTGCGCGACCGGGGCGGCCTGGAGCTGGAGCTGATGCCGCAAACCCTGGGGTTGCTTTTTGATCTCGACACGCCGGCGGATGTCCTCGTTCTCGGGGCCGGCCCCTTTGCCGGTCCCCGCGCCCGGGCGGCCATCGATCTTCTTTCCCTCGATTATTCCCGACTGGAGAGGGTCAAGGAGGTGCTCGGCGACAGCTACCAGGATGTTGTTCTCATCGGCCGGGTTGGCGCCCCGGTGATGGAACGGTTGAATGCGCTCCTCAAGCTGCGGCTGCGGGTGTTTTCTGAAGAGCGCGGCATGAAGGCGCTGGGCCGTCTGGAGCGCGGCGAAGTGGTTTCCCTTCTCGGTCTGCTCATCGAGCAGGCCGGTCTGAAGCAGTTTTTTGACTATCTGGCCGGGGTGGCCCGCTGCGCCATTATCGACAGCCGGGTCCTTTTTGCCCACCACAAATATGATTTCAGTGATGAGGAACGTTTCCTTTCCGATCTCGGCCTCTGGGAAAAGCTGGAGCATCCCTGGCTGAGAGAATTTACCCGCCTGGCGGCACAGTGCCCCATTCCGGTGCTTCTCGGCGGCCACTCCCTTGTTTCCGGCAGTCTCTGGGCGCTCACCTGTGAACTTGATCCGACCCACACTAAAAGCGGGAACAGCTAAATTCATCAATGAAAGAAATAGATAAAAAATAAAAGCGATCGATACACGAAAGGCGCGGACAGCGGGATCATGGTCGGCCTCACAATTGCGTTTTAATATGGGTGGAACCGCCCCCATCTGTTTCCGCCGGTTGCGGGCAGGTTTGCGGCGGTAACGGTCTCTTTCACAACAGGCCGGATGACCGGCGGGATCAGGCCGGTTTGCGAACACAGTACCGCTCAGCAAAAATAGAGGAGGGATTATCAGTGCTAGTTGTCGGTGAATTGATCAATGCCAGCCGTAAAGCTGTCGCGGCGGCGATAGAGGCTCAGGACGAGAAGAAGATCAAGCAGCTTGCCATCGATCAGGTGGCGGCAGGAGCAGATTTTATCGATGTGAATGCCGGTGTTTTCGTGGGGCGGGAAGCCGATTACCTGCAGTGGCTCGTGCAGACGGTTCAAGAGGGGGTTGATGCGCCCTGCTGTATCGACAGCCCCGACCCCGCCGCTATCGAGAAGGCCCTTGCCGTGCACAAAGGGGTGGCCCTGCTCAACTCCATCTCTCTGGAGAAGGAGCGCTTCGAGGCGCTGCTCTCCCTGGTGGCGGGGACAGATTTAAAAGTGGTCAGCCTCTGCATGAGCGATGAGGGGATCCCGGAGACCAGTGAAGAAAGGGTCAGGATAGCAGATCGGCTGATCAACGGTCTGGTCAAAAACAATGTGGCTATCGATAATATCTACGTGGATCCCCTGGTGCAGCCCATCTCTACCAGCAGCAGTTTCGGGGCGGAATTTTTGGACGCTGTTGAGAAAATCATGACCGGTTTTCCGGGGGTTCATACGATCTGCGGCCTTTCCAATATCTCCTTTGGGCTGCCCCTCCGCGGCCATCTCAACCGCAATTTTGCGGTGATGGCTATCGCCAGGGGTCTGGACAGCCTGATCCTCGATCCCCTGGACAAGCGGATGATGGCCAATATTATTGCCGCTGAAACCCTGGCCGGAAAAGATCGCTACTGCATGAATTACCTGAAGGCTTTCCGCGCCAACAAGCTGGAGATATAGTGCAGAGGAGCGCTCTGCGGCGGGAGTCCCCGGGGTCGCCAGTTTAGGGCTCCGGGGGGTATCGTCTCCACCTTGAAAGAGCTCTCCGCCAGCCCCGCGGCCTCTTTTTCTATTTTCGGATTGCGGTTGTGGAGCCCCGGAAAGCGCTGTCCCAATGGAGCAGAGCACCGGTGGGTGCCCGGAGCGGAGGATTGACAATCTCGACTATATTTATCGATCTGGGATTTTTCCGAAAAGGTCCCTGCTGCGACAAGGTTTTCAGATCCCGGCTCGTGGCGGTGACAACGCGGAGATCAATCTTTTTCGGCTTTTCCCCCCCACTTTGTAAACTGGCGCTTTTTGTTCACCGGGAGCAGCCCGGCCTGAACCTGGAGACTGACAGCGCCGCCCTCATCCAAAAAATTCCCCCGTTCGCCGGTTCGCCCGAGTCCAGTTTTCGCTAGCGGGCTCGCCTCTGGTAAAAGCGCCGGGCCATAACCGAACAGCTCCGCGGCGAAGGGCAGGCCGGGAATGGCGGTACAGCTGAGCGTGGCCAAGGACCTCTCCACCCTTTGGTGCGGTTGTGGATCAGCCCGGCCGGGATGGTTTTGCCCACCCCTGTTTCCCCGATAACCAACCCGGGCCCCGGAGGCGGCTGCCCGGCGGGGGCTTTTGACGATTTGCACCATATTTTGCTGCAGATTACAAATTCGCTCAGGGCGAGCGCTTTTTGCGGCGGCACCTTATTCTGTTTCCAGTCCGGACTTCTCTGGAGAAGTGCGCGCCGGGCAAGATCCCGGGCGCGTTATATTTGTTAAAAAACACCGCTGCCGCCCTGCCGCGGGACTTGTTCTAGCGGCGGCGGGTATGGTAATATAAGACTGCAGCTAAGGAACCCGGGGGTTCCTTTCTCATTATTATCTTTGCCGAAGAAGGAAGCGTGGTGCGCAGATGATCAACCTTTTTAAAAACATTTTCGGCAGGGCCAATGACCGGGAAGTGCGCCGCCTGTGGAAGCAGGTGGAGCAGGTCGGTGCTCTGGAAGAGCAGATGCAGGCGCTGCAGC
Organism: Bacillota bacterium; assembly: GCA_012510325.1. Classification (GTDB taxonomy): domain Bacteria; phylum Bacillota; class Dethiobacteria; order DTU022; family DTU022; genus JAAZPQ01. The sequence goes on along the minus strand of JAAZIG010000305.1, from coordinate 1,108 downwards.
CGGCTGATTTTCCGGAGATGACCGCACGGCTGAGGGAGCGTCTGAAGAAGGGTGCCGATTTGGATGAGCTGCTCCCCGAAGCGTTTGCTCTGGCCCGGGAGGCGGCCCGGCGCACCGTGGGGATGCGACCCTATGATGTTCAGATCTTGGGCGGCATCGTGTTGCACCAGGGGCGCATCGCCGAGATGAAGACCGGTGAGGGGAAAACGCTGGTGGCGACGATGCCCGCCTACTTGAATGCCTTGGGCGGCGGGGGAACTCATATTGTTACGGTTAACGATTATCTGGCCCGCCGCGACAGCGAGTGGATGGGGCCCATCTACAAGCTCCTCGGCCTCACCGTGGGGCTGGTCGTGCACGATCTGAGCCCGGCGGAGAGAAGGCAGGCCTACGCAGCCGATATCGTCTATGCGACGAACAACGAACTGGGCTTCGACTACTTGCGCGACAATATGGTTCTCTATCAGGAAGAGCTGGTTCAGCGGGAGCTGCACTACGCCATCGTCGACGAGGTCGACAGCATCCTCATCGACGAGGCGCGGACGCCGCTCATCATCAGCAGCCGCCTGGAGACGAAGCAGGAGTACAGCCGTTTCCGCCGCGATGTGGAGCAGCTGCTGCGCCGGCAGAACCGGATGGTGGCGGAGCTGATCAGTGAGAGCGCCGCTGCGTTGGAGCAGGACCGCAAAGAGGAAGCCGCCGAGGGACTGCTGCTGGCCCGCCGCGGTGCCCCGAAGAACAAGAAGCTGCTCAAGCTGCTCAAAGAGCGGGGTATGGAGAGGTTGGTGGAGCGGACCAAACAGATCCTGATGACGGAAAAGAAGCTGAACCATTTTGACGAACAGCTCTATTTTACCATCGATGAGATCACCCGGGCCGTTTCCATCTCGCAGCAGGGCTACGGCGAGCTGGTGCAGAACAATCCGGGGCTGGCCCGGTTGCTCGGTTTTGCCGCAGACCCCGGGGCCGCCGCCCAGGATGAGCCCGGCGAAGAGGAGGAGAGCGGCGCCGGTGAGCAGTTGCACTGCATTCACCAGCTGCTGAAAGCATATTCTCTCTATGAACGCGATGTGGACTACGTGGTCCAGGACGGCAAAGTGGTCATCGT
>JAAZIG010000304.1 GCA_012510325.1 Bacillota bacterium | reverse complement strand
GATTAAAGCGGTGCTGATGCGCTCCAGCTCCGCGGCAACCGCAAACGCCTCGGCACTGTTTTCGCCGAAGCAGAGGGCGCCGTGACCGGCCATCAAAAAAGCCTTCCCCGGGGAGCGGGAGAGCGCTGCAACAACCCCCCGCTGCAGCTTCTTTGAGCCCGGGAGCCCGTAGGAGGCACAGGGGATCCGGCTGCTGCCGATTGTTGCAGCGGCGTCGGGATCGATCTCCTCTATATCGAGATGCAGGGCACTGAGCACGGAAGCATCAGTCTGGTGCGTATGGATAATAAAGTTGATCTCCGGACGATGCCGGTAGACCGCGGCGTGAATCCCCTTTTCTGAAGAGGGTTTGATCGCGCCTTGATAGCTGCCGTCGGCAGCGCTGACGGTAACGATCTCCGCCGGGGTCAGGGTTTCATAAGCCCGGCCGCTGGGGGTGATCACAAAGTGATCTGTGCTGATCCGGGCGCTGACATTGCCCCAGGTGCGGGCGATGAGCCCTGCCTTGAGCAACTGTTTTCCTGCCAGAACAACTTCTTCCTTCGCCTGCTGCTCCATCGATCCTCCCCTCCGGAGAGCGTCCCCGCGCCGTCCAAAGAGACGGCACCGCGAACATACTCACGCCAACCGGCGCTCCGCCGGTATAGCAATCTCCTATTCCTCGGTCAATTTCCTTTCAGCCCCACATTGCCCAAGACCCGCTCAAACCGGCTCAGGGCATCATCGATCATCGCTTCATCATAAGCCGCACTGAGATAGAGGCGGCTGCCAACCGCAGCACAGCGGGAGCGCAGGAAAACCGCTCCCGAGGCTTTTCTGCAGCAGCTGCCAAGCGGGAAACTTTAGCGCTCTTCGGGCAGCTCTTCCAGCGCTTTCCGGTGAACAGCCAGATCCGCCTCGCTGAAGAGAACGAAGCGAACTGTCCGGACATGCTTTAGCGCAGGCGCCATTTCAGCGATGGCCCGGCAGGCCACTGTGGCCGCCTCCTCGACAGGATAACCAAATATTCCGGTGGAGATGGCCGGGAAACCGATGGACGCAAGCCCCTTCTCATCGGCCAAGCGCAGGGCGTTGCGGTAGCAGTTGGCCAGCAGCTCCGCCGCGGGCTTATCGCGGCCGTAAACGGGCCCGAGACAGTGAATGACAGAGCTGTTGGGCAGGTTGTGTCCGCCGCTCAAGACCGCCTCTCCCGGTTTGATCGGCGCCAGGGGACGGCATTCTTTCTCCAGACCCGGCCCGGCGGCGCGGTGGATCGCCCCGGCCACCCCGCCGCCGCTCCTCAGCTGGGCGTTGGCGGCGTTGACAATGGCCTCCAGATCGGGCTGCTCCACAATATTACCGCGAATACACTCAATGGTCACCCCGGATACAATTTTCTTCATCCCCATCCCTCCTCAATAATGTGACAGGAGAACTATTTCGGCGACACACTGTCATCACTCCGGACCCCTCTTCCCAACCCTCTCCCATCAGGAAAGCGGTCACTGCGCAAAATACCGGGGGAGCCGCCCCGGCGGTACCTTCCGATGCTGTACGGGGGTGCTGGCCCCGGGTCACGCTTTTTGGGGATCGCAATATCTATGGCCGACCTGATTATTTTCGAAATCATCGCTGCCCAGCAGATCGAAGAAGTCGTCCCATCTCCTGAAGGGGAGCCCCACAGCGGCACATTCTGCGGCAAGATTGTCGCGGGCAAAGATGCCGTCGGCG
>JAAZIG010000303.1 GCA_012510325.1 Bacillota bacterium | reverse complement strand
TTATTTTATCGCCAAAGCCGGATTGGATGTCAAAGGGCTTTTCCCTCTCTTATCCCGGAAGTTCCCTGGAGCCGAGATCAACCGCTACCATATGCTTAAAAGTTTATCCTATTTTGATGATGCCGAGCGGGAGCCCTGGCCCATTATGCTCAAACAGGTAGAATGGCAGCATGTCAAAGATTATTTCTTAAAACAACAGAAACTGCTGCTTGAAGAAAACCTGTAAAATCCCTTCTTTCACAGTAGTACCTCAGCAGCGTTTCAAGATTGGAAGATCTTGTCTACCGGGATCGCCAGGCCATCAAAAGCGAAAGAGCGCAGAGTGTCGCCGGGCTTCAGGGTGATATATTCATCGATATTGAACTCTTCGAAACTGTAAGCCATGACCAAGCGCTTATCCGGATCAACGATCCAGAACTCCCTAACCCCAGATAGCATGTACGTATTCAGCTTGTCGACCATATCCTTTGTGCGGGTGCTTTTTGACAGGATCTCGATGCAGAGTACCGGTGTGCCCATGTACCTTCCTTTCTCGTTGACTGCGGTTTCTAAGTCGCAGGCGATGAGCAGATCCGGCTGCATTACATCAGGCGTCTTCAAATCTTTTTTGTAAAAATGGACATCAAAGGGGGCATAGAACACCTTGCACTTTTTACCTTCCAGGTAGGTGCGGAGTTGAACATACATATTTCCCGAAATATCCTGGTGGAAGGTGCTGGGAGAGGCGAGCAGGATAATTTCGCCGTTAATGTACTCCATGCGCAGTTCGCTTTTCTCGTAGATCTCCATGAATTCTTCGTAGGAGACCTTCTTGCCGCCGTATACGTAATCGTGCGCTTTTTCCTTAACAGCAAAATAGCGTTCGATCTCCGTGATATAGGGGGTCAGCCTGACCGCCTTTTTGCCGTTTTTCGTGACTACCACTTCGCTGTCGCCGATGACGTAGTCAAGGTACTTTCCCAGGTTGGCCTTGAGCTCGGTAGCAGTAATCACCATCGTGCTGTCTTCCATCAGTATCACCATCCTTGTACGATCAATATAGCATAACGTACGATAAATGGCAATAGCCAATATTGCGTACGATCCGGAGTGGACGTAAATTACTATTTGCATATTTGAGGACGTATATTTACCGCCTGCTCAATCACTAATTTGTCTCCCTTGTGACTTAGATGGCGGGGTAATCGGGAAGATAGATCTGGTTGATGCTTTAACTCTTTGTAGCTATATTGAGATGGGGTGATCAGATGACCAAAAAAATTAGCGTCTATGTTAGCGAGGAAATGCACCGGACCATAAAGGTGGCGGCAAGCCTTCGGGGTAAATCTTTGTCGGAGTTCATGGTCGATGCAGCGACGAGTGCCCTTCACAATCCCGACCGAAAATCTGCTGCCGCCAGGATGGATCGGATCCGCGCTTCGGTAAAGACAGAGGTAACCCTGGAGGAAATTCTGCAGATGAAGGAAGAGGGAAGAAGATTTTGAGCGTGGTGATCGATGCTTCGGTAGCCTTATCATGGATTCTGCCTACTGAAGGGACCCCCTCTTCCCTTACGCTGAGAGATAAACTGGTTGATTCCGCAGGAATGGACCTCCTGGTACCGCCGCACTACTGGTATGAGGTGGCCAACACCTTGTGGGTGGCGGTCCGCCGCGAACGAATAACCCGGGCAGCAGCAACAGAGATGCTGGATTCACTGTTGGAGTTTCACTTAATTGTTTGGCCGATAGAAGCTGCGCTTTGCCTGGACCTTTCTCTTCAGCTGGGTCTTGCCGTATATGACAGTGCCTACCTTGGCCTGGCGCTGGAACAGGGCTCAACCCTCTGGACCCTGGATCGTGCCCTGGGGAAGGCGGCCGCCCAGCTGAACATTCCTGTAGAACCGGCTTTTGAAAAGTAGAACCCCCGAAC
>JAAZIG010000302.1 GCA_012510325.1 Bacillota bacterium | reverse complement strand
TCGCTCTGGAAAAACTATAAATCGGTTTGTCCGGCCTGCGCAGAGAAAAGGCGATTGAAAATCTGTCGAATGTTGGTTAAAATAAGGCGAGGTTGAACATTTCGGAAAGTCGGTGAAAAGTTGAGCCGCCAGCCGTTATTTCGTATAACCGTCTTCCTCCTGATAGTTGTTTTATTCGCTTTAACCGGTTGCAACCCGGCAGTGGAGAACGGCACACCGGGGGCCGGTGAAAAGAGTGATGATATCCGGCTGAACCTGGAGCCGGCAGAACCTGTGCAGCTAAAGCTGGAAGAATACAACGGCGATTTTTTTACGATGAAGGTTCCGGCAAACTGGACTCTGGAGACAACAGGGGAATATGAGAATTTCGGCTTCCGGCTCCACGATCCCGCCTCTCCGGCAAAACAGATCTTTTTCTACGGCAATATGAAACCATTTTTAAAAAGCGAAGAAGCGAAAGGGGCCTGGAGAAGCTATCTGGCCGGCGGCGGTTACGCCGAGGCCCAGCTTTATGCGGACGCCCCGGTGCTCTTCCCGGCGACAACCGAACAATTCTTTACCATCTTTGACGAGTTTACCGCCCTGGCATCGAGATATGGGATCGCTCATAATTTTCCCTTATTTGTTAATTTGGAGATAGTGGAGCAGGCCCCGCGATGTTCGCCCATCGCCTCCGCCTCGCTGGACGATTCGATTTTAAGGGGGTTGTTCATCCATGACCAGATCCCCTGTGAGGGCCTTTTTGCCGCCAGCGTATTTGATCTGATGACAAGCTATATGGGCACTGTGGACGCCGGTTATTACGGTGTCTATGTCGTAACAGGTATCTCCGCGCCGGCAGATGAGTTTTATCTGTTGGAAGAAACGCTGGCAGAATCCCTGGCCAGTTTTCAATTCGACGAAGATTATATTCGCCAGGGGGTGGCGCGGAAAGAATGGGAAACGAGAGCGGCTCTGGAGGTGGGGAAGACACTTTCCGAAGCGGCCGATTCCTACAATCAGGCCTGGCATGAACGGCAAAGAGTGAACGATGCCCTTTCCCAGAAAAGAAGCGATGCCACTTTGGGCTACGACCGGCTGTACGATGCTGAAACGAAAAAGATTTACCGCGCCGAGCTCGGTTTTTATGATGAATATGAGATCAACAGAGAGAAGTTTGCCAACCCCAACCTGCACCTCGTTCCCGATGATAATTACGCTCTCTATGAAAAAGCGATTACCGGGTATATCTATAAGTAGGGCTTCCCTTGATCATCTGTCTGCCTTCTTCTTATTTCGGAGAAAATCAAGCGGGCAGGAAGGACCTCGCGCTACAGATACCCTCAGGCAGGGCTAAGGCGGCGAAGGTGCAAACCCGCCGTCAAGGTTTACTATTATTTGTTACCCCCCGAGCAAACACAGGGGCAGCGAAGATCCCTGGCGAAGCCGGAGGGAGTTTCCAATTAATGAGAAGGGAAACGCCAAAAAATGTTCTTGACAGTGGCGAAAAGCGGTGCTATTCTCTTACTGGAAGAAGTTTATTTTTTAGAATATAATCCCGAGTGGATTAGTCGGATATAGAGGGGTGAGCCTGATGAAACTGTCGGCCAGAGTGGAGTACGGTGTCAGGGCGATGAGCGTCCTGGCTTTGCACGATCGCTCCGGACCCCTTTCCCTGAGGGAGATCTCCCGCAGTGAGGATATCTCTTTTCAATTTCTGGAGCAGATCTTTTTGGATCTGCGGAGAGCCGGCCTCGTCAGCAGCGTTCGGGGAGCCCGGGGAGGCTACTACCTGTCACACCCGCCGGAGCGGATCAACGTCGGCGATATTGTCCGAGCCCTGGAGGGGCCGATCACACCGGTAAACTGTCTTGCTCACAGTGACGGCAAGGAAAGCCGCTGTCACCGGAGCGAGGCCTGTCGGACCCGCCATGTCTGGGAAAAACTGAGGGATCGGATCAACGAGGTGTTGGACAGCGTTTCCCTGGATGAGCTGATCGGGCCAAAACCGGACCGGCTGGTCAAACAGGCCGGCAGTTAATAAGGAGGCTGCGCCTTGCAGAAACGGCAGGTTTATCTGGATCACGGGGCCACATCACCGCTGCGCAAAGAAGCTCTGGAAGCGATGCTTCCTTTCCTGCAGGAGAGATACGGGAACCCTTCGAGTCTGCATTCTCCGGGCCGGAAGGTCCGGACGGCGATTGAACGGGCTCGCGAAGAGACAGCTTTGGCCCTGGGCGCGGAGCCGGAGGAGATCATCTTTACTTCCGGTGGAACAGAGGCCAACAATATTGCGATCAGGGGAGCGGCACAGGCCCGCCGGGGGAAAGGGCATCTGCTCACCTCCTCCGTGGAGCACCACGCTGTCCTCGATGTCTGCCGGGAGCTGGCGGGGGAGGGCTTTGAAGTTACCTTATTGCCCGTGGACCGCTACGGTCTGGTTTCCCCGGAGACAGTGGCACGGGCCCTCAAGCCGGAAACCTTTCTCATCTCTGTCATGACGGCAAATAATGAGGTCGGCACCGTTGAGCCGGTGGCCGAGATCGGGGCGCTGGCCCGGGAACGGGGGATCCTTTTTCATACCGACGCCGTTCAGGCGGTGGGACAGCTGCCTGTGGATGTGCGGGAGATGAAAGTTGACCTTCTCTCCCTTTCGGCGCACAAGTTCAACGGACCCAAGGGGGTGGGCGCGCTCTATGTGCGCCGGGACACCCCGCTAACGCCGCTTTACAGCGGCGGGGGGCAGGAAAGGCAGCTGCGGCCGGGCACTGAAAATGTGCCCGGGATCATCGGGCTGGCCCGGGCGCTGACGCTGGCTGTGGAGGAGCTTCCCGAAAAGAGCCGGCGGCTCAAGGCGCTGCGGGATAGGCTTATTGAGGGGCTTTTGGCTATGGGCGATGCCGTGCTTAACGGACATCCTTCTTCCCGCCTGCCGGGAAATGTTAATGTCAGCTTTAATTATATTGAGGGTGAAGCGCTGCTTCTGGGGCTTGATCTGGAAGGGGTTGCCGCCTCCAGCGGTTCAGCCTGCACTTCCGGTTCGCTGGAGCCCTCTCATGTACTCATGGCGATGGGGCTGGGCCTTCAGCTGGCCCGCGGTTCCCTGCGTTTGACTTTGGGGCGGGGGAACAGCGACGGCTGCGTGGATTATGTTTTGGCAGTCCTGGCGCCTCTTGTCGATAGATTGCGGAAAATGTCGGCGCTGTATCCCGGGAAACAATCATAAGGAGGCTCCTGTCCATGTACAATGATAAGGTGGTCGATCATTTTACCAACCCGCGCAATGTCGGAGAGATGCCGGAAGCCGACATCATCGGTGAGGCGGGGAGCTTTAAATGCGGTGATACCATGAAGATCTATCTGAAGATTGAACAGGATAGAATCACCGGAGTGAAGTTCCAAACTTTCGGCTGCGGCGCGGCAATTGCCAGCAGCAGCATGCTCACCGAGATGGTCAAGGGAAAGACTTTAGAGGAAGCACAGCGGGTGACAAATGAGGATGTTGCCCTCGAGCTCGGCGGACTGCCTCCGCTTAAGATGCACTGTTCCAACCTCGCCGCTGATGCCCTCAAGGATGCCATCGCCAAGTACAGGATTAAACAGAGCTCTTCTCGCGCTTGATCCTCCGAACGCATAAATCTTCCTCCCCGGCATATAGATTAATGTTTCATACCCGGTGGAGGAGATATTTTTGTCACAAAGGAAGAGCACAGGGATAACCGGCTCGCCAAGATCGGACAGGCGGCATAACCGGCCGGTTCGTTTTCGCCGGTTCAGCAGAGCGAAACGGCGTCTGTTCAGGCGGCGCTTCGCTGCTGTTGCGGCGGCGGCCCTTCTGTTTCTTCTGCTGCTTTTCTCTTCAGCGATGCTGCGCCGCCCCGCTGCAGAGCAGGCCCCGGTGGAAAGAGCGCCGGTCGAGGGCGCTGCCGGGGTGGAAGCGGGAGTCTCCACCTGCTTCTATGAGCTGCTGCTGGGTTTTGAAATTCCCTCTTTGCAACCGCCGTATGCAGAGGGCCGCGTCCGGATCCGTGCGCTGCTCTGCACGGTGCTCTACACTCTTACGGGGATCAACCCCGCCTGTCCTTTCACTTTTTTGAACCTGGAGCTGGCGGCGGGGAAGGCCGTCTCTCTGCCGGCGGCAACCCCGGCCCCCCCGATGAACACCGCTTCGCCCCCGGCGGATTCCGATAAGCCGGATCCCGGATCCCAGCCCTGGGGCGGTTCGCTTTCCCCTTTACCCCCCGACGGGGACGGTGCGCCGAAGATTCTGCTTTACCATACTCACGGTTCCGAATCCTTCATCCCCGGCACTGCTGCTGCGGGTTCAGTCCCCACCGTTGTCACTGCAGGGGCGGAGCTTGCCCGCATGCTGGAGGAAAACTACGGGTTGGCGGTACTGCACCACCTTGAAATATATGATCAACCCCGCCGTGAGGCCTACCGCAAGGCGCGTCCGGTAATTAAGGAACTCATTGCTGAAAATCCCTCTGTGGAGCTGGTTATCGATCTGCACCGCGACGGCGTTGCCCGCTCGAGGACCACTGCTGTGGTGGGGGAGCGGGAGCTGGCCAGCATCCTCATGGTGCATGGCTGCCGCAATCCGGGAGCGGCCCAAAATCTCGAACTGGTCTTCTCTCTGGAAAACGAGCTGGAGGCGGTGCTGGCGCCTCTCTCCCGGGGGGTTATGCAGCAGGATCTGCTCTACAACCAGGATCTGCATCCCTATGCCATTCTGCTCGAGCTGGGCGGCCACGAAAATAGTATCGACGAGGCCCTGGATGCACTTCCCTACCTGGCCGAGGCCATCGCCCGCACCTATCATCTCTTTTTCACACCGCGCTGAATAGCCCCGCCCCTATCTGTAAAGATTAACTAGAACCATACCTTCGGGGGGGATCCCGTTGCGCGAACCCGCCGCCTGGCTGGGGTTGCTGTTTCTGTTGCTGGTTTTGCTTTACGCCGGACTGAATATTGTTGAACGGGGCACCGCCGTGATGGCAGCCCAGCCGTACCGGCAGGAGGCTTTTTCGGTCAGCCACGATTCTGCTAAGGGGCTGGGGTTCACTCTTACCTTTGCCGGCTGGACGGCGCATCTCTATCTCGACAGGCTCTTCGATGTTAGTGACCGCCGACAGGGGGGGAAGAGATAATTTAGCCGGGCAAAATCCTTGACAAAACACCGGACGGATGATATTTTGTTAAAAGGTAGTTAGCACTCGCTGCTTTAGAGTGCTAAACGGACGGAGGAGATGTCCGGTGGAGCTCAGTGAAAGGAAAAAACGGATTTTGCATGCTGTAGTGGCCAGCCATATCCAGACCGCCGAGCCCGTCGGCTCGCGGACGGTGGCCCGCTCTTACCGTATTGGGCTCAGCTCGGCTACCATTCGCAACGAGATGGCCGATCTTGAAGAGATGGCCTATCTGGAGCAGCCCCATACTTCTGCCGGGAGGATCCCCTCGCAGAAGGGCTACCGTTACTATGTCGACCACCTCATGGGGGCAGGTCAGCTCACCGAAAAAGAGGAGCTCTCGATCTGCCGCTCGCTCAGTTTTGACAAGATGCGCGAGATCGAGCAAATTATCGCCAATGCGGTGCGGGTTCTCTCCTCGGTAACCAACCAGACCTCCCTGATTATGGGACCGCAGTTTCAGAAGAGCACTTTTCAGCAGATGCGGATCCTGCCTCTCGATGAAACAAGAGGTTTGGTGGTGCTGATCACGGACAGCGGGTTCATCAAGAACAAGGTGATCGATCTGAACCAGACCCTGTCCCCCGCCGAGCTGCACCAGGTGGTTTCATACTTGAATCAGAAGCTGTACGGCCTGAGCATCGATCAGGTGACCACTTCGCTGATCAATGAGTTAAAGCGCGATCTTTTCCGGCGCCTGGAGATTCTGGAGCAGGCGTTCATCCTTTTGGAAGAGAGCCTGCGGGAGGAGCAGCAGGCCCGCGTTTTTTTGGGCGGCACGACCAATATTCTAAACCAGCCCGAATTTAGAAGCGTTGAAAAGATCCACCAGATGCTTTCGCTTTTCGAAAAGGAATCGCTTCTCTTTGAAATCTTAGAGCAAAATTTGGATGAAGACGGCATTGTCATCAGGATCGGAACGGAGAACGAACACGAGGATATCCAGGAGTGCACCCTGATCACGGCAGCCTATAAAATAAACCGGCGCATCCTCGGATCGGTGGGGGTAATCGGGCCGACGAGGATGGATTATCAGTGGGTCATCGCTGTGTTGCGCCGCCTCGTTGATCAGCTCAATGAAACGCTAAGTTCAGATCGATAGGGATCGATCGTTATCTCACAATTGAACAGGGGTTGCCCGTATGGAGAAGGAGAATAAAGAAAGATTGATTACAGATGAGGAAAACGGGGGCGCCGCCCTGGAAAACGGTGCAGAGCACCCTGTTTCCGAGGCACCGCCCGCAGAGAAGGAGGGTCCGGTTCCGGCCGGGGTGGAGGATTGGCTCTGCCAGCGGGAGGAGCTGGTCAATCTGGTGCAGCGCAAGCAGGCCGATCTGGATAACTTTCGCCGGATCAGCCGCAAGAAAGAAGAGGAGATCCGCAACTACGGACTCTCCGGGTTTTTGAAGAGGTTGCTCGACGTACTTGATAATTTGGACCTGGCCCTGGCCACAGCCCGTGAGGATGTCGCTGTTCCCGAGTCTCACCTCAAAGGTCTCGCCATGATTCAAAAACAGCTGCTGCAGCTGCTCGAGCAGGAGGGGGTTGTGCCGGTGGAGGCTCTGGGCAAGGCTTTTGATCCCCATTTTCATGAGGCGGTCATGCAGAGCCCCGAGGGCCGGGGGGAGCCGGGCAGCGTTGTTGAGGAGATCCAGAAGGGTTATCTTTACAAGGAACGCGTTTTACGCCCGGCCAGGGTGGCTGTAAAATAACAAAAATAGTGAGTTGTAAAGGAGGTTGTTATGATGGGCAAAGTAGTGGGAATTGATCTGGGGACGACAAATTCAGTGATCGCCGTGATGATGGGCAGCGAACCTGAAATCATACCGAATGCCGAAGGGAGCCGTCTCACTTCATCAGCGGTGGCTTTTACCAAGGACGGTCAGCGACTGGTGGGCCAGGTGGCCAAGAGACAGGCTATTACCAATCCCGATCGGACCATCCTCTCGATCAAGCGGGAGATGGGCACAGGATTCCGGGCGGAGATCGACGGGAAAAAACTGACCCCCCAGGAGATCGCCGCGATGATTTTGCAAAAACTGAAAAGCGATGCCGAAGATTTTCTGGGCGAGAAGATCACCCGGGCGGTGGTCACTGTCCCGGCTTACTTCAGCGACAGCCAGCGCCAGGCGACCAAGGATGCCGGCACCATCGCCGGCCTGGAGGTGCTGCGCATTATCAACGAGCCCACTGCGGCGGCGCTCGCTTACGGTCTCGACAAAAAAGGGGAGCAGAAGATTCTGGTCTTCGATCTCGGCGGAGGCACCTTCGATGTCTCCCTGCTCGAGCTGGGCGATAATGTGGTCGAGGTGCTCGCGACCAGCGGCAACAACCGGCTCGGCGGCGACGACTTTGACGACCGGGTTGTCAGTTATATCGCCGGTGAGTTTAAGAAAGATCAGGGCATTGATCTGCTCCAGGACCGGATGGCTCTGCAGCGGCTCAAAGAGGCGGCGGAGAAGGCCAAGGTGGAGCTCTCTTCGGTGACCTCCACCGATATCAATCTGCCTTTTATTACCGCGACAGAGGCGGGACCGAAGCATCTCGAGATCAGCCTGACCCGGGCTCGTTTCGAAGAGCTGACCGGCGATCTGGTGGAGAAAACGATGGAGCCGACCCGCCAGGCGCTCTCCGACGCCGGTCTGGAGGCGGATCAGGTCGACCATATCATCCTGGTGGGGGGATCGACCCGCATTCCCGCGGTGCAGGAGGCGATCCGCCGCCTTCTGGGCAAAGAGCCGCACCGGGGGGTTAACCCCGACGAGGTCGTTGCCCTCGGTGCCGCTTATCAGGCTGCCGTTCTCGCCGGAGAGGCCAAGGATATTTTGCTTCTCGATGTGACTCCGCTCTCTTTGGGGCTCGAGACCCTCGGCGATGTTTTTACCAGGATTATCGAGCGCAACACGACCATTCCGACGAGCAAAAAGCAGATCTTTTCCACCGCAGCGGACAATCAGACCAGCGTGGAGATCCATGTGCTCCAGGGCGAGCGCTCCAGGGCATCGGCGAACAAGACCCTGGGCCGGTTCATGCTCGACGGGATCCCCCCGGCGCCGCGCGGTCTGCCGCAGATCGAGGTCAGCTTTGATCTCGATGCCAACGGAATCGTGAACGTTTCGGCGAAGGATCTGGCGACCAACAAGGAGCAGCATATTACGATCACCTCTTCAAGCGGCCTGGAAAAAGAGCAGATCAATGAGATGATCCGTGATGCCGAAACCTATGCGGAGGATGATCGCAAGTGGCAGGAGCTGGCCGAAGGGCGCAACAAAGCCGACGCCCTCGCCTATCAGGCTGAAAAGACGCTCAAGGAGCTGGGCGACAAGGTTGAGCCGGAGAAGGCGGAGGAGGCGCGTCAGGCGGTGGCTGCGCTGCAAGAAGCTGCCCGGGGCGATGATCTGGAAAAAATCAATGAGGCGACGGAAAAGCTAAACAGCTATCTCCATGAGCTTTCGGCCAAGCTTTACGAGCAGGCCCGCGCTGCGCAGCCCGGGGATGCCCCCGGCGGCGGGGAAGCGGCTGATGGCGAGCCGGCGCCGGAGCAGGATGAAAATGTGGTTGATGCTGATTTTGATATCAAAGATGACGAAAGTTCCGGTGAATAAGCCGGCTGGAGAATGAGTGAATTAGATGGCTACAGATAAAAGAGATTATTATGAAGTCCTGGGGGTGGAGCGGGGCGCCTCGGCGGAGGAGTTAAAAAGGGCATACCGCAAGCTGGCGCGCCGCTACCACCCGGATTTTAACAAGGAAGATCCCCTGGCCGAGGAGAAATTCAAAGCGATCAATGAAGCTTATGAGGTGCTCTCCGATCCCCAGAAGCGGGAACGCTATGATCGCTTTGGCCATGACGGGGGCTTCGGCGGTGAAGGCGGTTTCGGCGGTTTCGAAAGTATCTTTGAAGATTTCTTCGGCGGCTTTGGCGGTTTCGGCGGTTTTGGGGGACGCCGTCCCCCCGGACCGGAGCAGGGGCAGCACCTGCGCTACGATCTGGAGATCACTTTGGAGGATGCCTTTAACGGCGGAGCAAAAAAGATCCGCCTGTCCCGTTCGGAAAGCTGTCCGGACTGCGAGGGCAGCGGTGCCCGCCCCGGCACCAAGCCGGAGCGATGCCCCGCCTGCGGCGGCAGTGGGCAGCAGCAGGTTACCCGTGATACCCTCCTCGGCCGGATGGTCAGTGTGCAGACCTGTCTGCACTGTTCCGGAAAGGGCACCGTGGTCAAAGAGCCCTGCCCGAACTGCCGCGGTCAGGGGCGCGTTGTGCGCGAGCGGACTATCGAAGTGAGGATTCCCCCCGGCATCGCCCACGGGACCCGCCTGCGGGTCCAGGGCGGCGGCGAGGCGGGGGTGCGCGGCGGCCCGCCGGGAGATCTTTTTGTTGTCGTGTCTCTGCGCCGTCACAAACTTTTTCAGCGCGACAAGGACGATCTGCTCTTTGAGCTGCCTCTGCAGATGGCTCTTGCCGCTTTGGGCACCGAGGTGGAGGTGCCGACACTTGATGGAATGGCAGCGATGAAGGTCCCGGAGGGAACCCAGCCGGGGACGGTCTTTCGACTCCGGGGCAAGGGGATGCCCCGCCTCTACGGGCGGGGAAGGGGGGATCTGCGCGTAAAGATAAACGTGCTCGTTCCGAAACGGCTTACCGCCAGGGAAAAGGAACTTCTGGCTGAGCTGGCCCAGCTCGAGGCCCCGGAAGAGAAGGAGAAGGGCTTTATCGGCCGGATGAAAGATGCCTTCGGGGGGCGTTAGCCGGCCGGGGAGAAGCGATGCGCTATTTTTTTAAAGAAGGAGCGGTCCTGACCGCCGGAGAGATGATCGAGCTCGAGCCGGAAGATCTGGGCCATGCCCACCGGGTGCTTCGCCTGCGCCGGGGCGATGCGGTGGTTGTTGCCGACGGCAAAGGCAGCGCCTACCGCGGGGTTGTCGAGACGCTGGGGCCGGAGCGGGGCCTGATCCGGCTGACGGGATTACCGCTGCCGGCGGCGGAATCGCCGCGGCGGATCGTCCTTCTGCAGGGGTTGGCCCGGGGCGAGAAGATGGATCAGGTTGTCCGCCAGGCGGTGGAGTTGGGGGTGCAGCAGATCAGCCCCGTGGTGACAGAGCGCAGCATTCCCCGTTTCAGCAAATCCCGTGAGGAGGGGCGCCTGAAACGGTGGCGCAGCCTCGTCCGCGCGGCGGCGAAGCAGTGCCGCCGGGCCGTTCTCCCACAGGTCACCCCGGTGCTGGACTTTGCCGGTGCTCTTGAGCTGCTGCGGGGGAGAACAGCGGTACTTCCCTGGGAGGGGGAGCACAAGCGGGGTTTGGACCGGCTGCTGGAACGGCTTCCAGAGGAGCAGGAGGCTGTTTTTGTTTTTATCGGCCCCGAGGGCGGTTTCAGTGAAGCGGAGATCACTGCGCTCATCGGCGCCGGGGTCAGTCCTGTTCATCTGGGACCGCGCATTCTGCGTACGGAAACGGCCGCCGCGGTGACCGTTGCCCTGATCCAGGCGGCCTGGGGCGATCTGGGGGTGAGCCAAAGGTGAGGAAGAAAAAAGTTGCTTTTTACACCCTCGGGTGCAAGGTGAACTACTGTGAGACGGAGGCACTGCAGTCTCTTTTTGAAAAAGAGGGCTACCGGATCGTCGATTTTAAAAAGTCCGCCGATGTCTATGTGATCAACACCTGCACGGTGACCGGCTTGAGCGATCACAAGTCGCGCAAGGCAATTCGCCGGGCCCGGCGAATTTCTCCGGAGGCGCTCATCGTGGCAACGGGATGCTATGCCCAGGGCTTTCCCGATGAGATCAGCGCGATGGAGCAGGCCGATCTGATTATCGGCACTCACGGCCGGGAGAAACTGCTCGAGATCATCGCTTCCCTTGAGCCGGGGCGGCCGCGGGAGCTGGTCCGGCCCTATGGCTCGAGCAGTCCTTTTGAACTGCTTCCGCCGGGGCGCCGCCGGGGCCGGTCGCGGGGTTTTCTGAAGGTGCAGGAGGGGTGCGACCAGGGCTGCACTTACTGCATTATCCCCTCCGTGCGCGGCCCCCTGCGCAGCCTGCCGCCGCCGGAAGCCGCTGAACGGGCCCGGGCCATGGTCGAAAGCGGTTACCGGGAACTTGTGCTTACGGGAATCCACCTCGGTCTTTACGGAGCCGATCTGGAGGAAGTCAGCCTGGGGACTCTTCTGGAGGAGCTGGAGAAGGTGCCGGGATTGGAAAGAATCCGGTTGAGCTCCATCGAACCTTCCGATATCACCAGGGAGCTTGTCGAGAGGCTGCTCCCCTCAAAAAAGATCTGCCCCCACCTTCATATTCCCCTGCAGAGCGGGGATCAGGAGATCCTTCACCGGATGAACCGCACTTATACCCCGGAGGAGTATCTCTATCTGATCCGCTGGTTGAGGGAGCGAAGAAGCGATCTGGCGGTAAGCGCCGATGTCATGGTCGGTTTTCCGGGGGAGACGGAGAAGCATCACCGCCGCAGCCTGAACTTTGTCCGGGCGATGCGCTTCAGCCGCCTCCACGTTTTCACCTATTCGGCCCGCCCCGGAACCGCCGCCGCTGCCATGAGCGGCCAGGTTGAGCGGGCGGTCATGGAGAGGCGCAGCCGGGAGATGATCGCCCTGGGTCAGGAGATGGCCGCCGCTTTTCGCCGCAAGTTTATTGCCACCACCCAGGAGGTGCTCATCGAAAAGGTGACTCCGCATCGCTTTGGGGAAGGCTTTACCCCGCATTACCTGCGCACGCGGGTTGCTCTCGAGGGAAGGGGGCGGGGCTGGCCGGGGAAATTGGTTCCCGTCAGGCTGGAAAAGGTGGAGGGACAATATCTCTGGGGAAAGACATAAACTGCTTTACGATGCATAGGAATATGGTAAAAGTCCCTTAAAAGAAGGGGAGTGCTTTTCCATGCATCGTTTTTTTGTCATTGAAGCCAGGCGCCTGTTGCCTCTTCTGTTTTTGCTCGTTCTTTTAGTGAGCCTTTCTGTGTACGACAATTTTTTTCGTGAAATACCAGCAGTAGCCCCCGATGAAGAATCGAAAAACGCCATCACATTTGTCACCGCCGATCGCGGCGATCTCAGCGCACCGACCTCTTTTGAGGTCATCGCGACGATGGAATCCTGGACCCGGCTGCGGCAGGAGAACAGCGCTTTGCCGGATTACCCCTTTAATCCTGCTTTTGAGTATGCCGTCAGCGCCACGAACAGCGAAATTGAAAGTGTGCAGGTCTACCCGCAGGAGGACGGCACTGTTCAGGTGCAGGTGAGAGTGCTGGCCCAGCCGCACAGCTACCATCTGGTCACCGTGGAGCGGGAGAAAGTCGGGGAGCAGCCCCGCTGGCTCTTCCTCGATGAGAAGGAGCAGATCATGGATGAGATCTTCTCCCCCGGGGAGGAGAGCGGGGCTGGGAGCAAAGCTGCTCTGGCGGATCCGCCGCAGTCGGGTGGAGAGACCGCCGGCGATTAAACCTTCGCCGGCGGAAAATCGTTTTCGATGAACGCGGCCAGTTCCGCCAGCGTCCCCCGATAATCGGACGGCAGGGCCGCCTCGCCGCGGTCGATGATTCCTCCCTCGACGAGAAATGTGCCCATGCCGGTTTTTGCTGCGCTGATATCCTCAACGGTATCGTTTCCCGCCATCAGGCACTGCTCCGGAGAGACCCCGATGCGGGAGGCGATCTCCAGATAATATTCGGGATGGGGTTTGCAGGAATGCATATTCTCCAGGGTGGTGATGAGATCAAAATAATCTTCAGAGAGCCCCCCCCAGGAGAGCCGCTCGAGGGCTGCGCTGCGGGGGAAAATTGGCTGAGTTGCCAGGACCAGCTTCAGCCCCTGCCGCTGCGCCGCCTCCAGTACTTTCCGGGCATCGGGGCGGGAGGCACTGCATGAGCGCAGGCGGGGGAATTCGTCGCGGTAAAATATATGGAGCAGCGGGTCGATGGCAGCCCGATCAATCCCCACGCGGGAGCAAAAATCGTCAAAAAAGACCGCTTCATTGGTCTGATCCGGCTCCCGGTGGGATATTATCGTCTTGGTGGATCTGAGCAAATGTCCGGAAAACTGCTCCGGGGGGTACAGCTCGGCAAAATGTACCGTGAGCGCTTTGAAGTATGCGCTAATAAACTGTTCCAGCTCCAGCTCGATGAGGGTTCCATCGAGATCGATCAGCAGGGCTTCATAACGCTGTTCGGGCATCGGATCGAATTTAATATTCTTCATCATCTTCATCGCCCCACGATTCACTGAGCTGCTCCAGCAGCTCCGGATCGATCAGCTCTGCGGTGGCCTCGCCGATTATACTCTGAATGTCCCCGATGAGTCTGCTAAAGCGGAATTCCGCCTCCAGAAAACGTTTCACCGTTAAATTCAGGTTCAACACTTCATAAAGTCGTTCCAGTTTTTCATTCTGCTCCGGGGCTATCTCCAGACCGGACAGTTTTTGCCTCTGCAGGAGAAACTGCTCTTTCCGAAAATCGATGAGCATCTCCCGGGCGGCGCTGTCGTTGACCATCACTTTCTGAGCTTCGCTGTACTCCTTTAATTCGGCTGACTCCCGCAGCGCTTTGGTCAACCGGTGGGCGGCATCGTAAGGATTCATCTTTACACCTCTCTTATTTGTGATCTATTTAACAGCCGGTGTCTCCTTCGGCTGCAGCAGAGCGGCCAGCTCTTCCGCAGCCCCGTCGATCTCGCTGCTGTCGATAACCGCGGTGAAAGGGCGGCGCTCCGGGCGGGCATCGCTGTAGAGAAGGTCGTAATAGTTGCGGCAGAGTGAAGCGGCGACCGTTTCGTAGCGGCCGGCGGCAAGATCCTCGAGCAGCTGCCCGACGGCGGCACTCCCCAGGCGGGGGCGCAGGGAAAGGATCGCCTCCCGGATCCCGTTCAGCTCTTCCTCCAGATGGAGCGCGGGCAGGTACTCCCCGACGATCCGGTGCGCCCTCAGCTTCAGCGGAGCCGTCAGCAGGAGGTGTTCGCCTCTTTCCATCGCTTCGGCCAGAAAATTGGGCAGATGGATTCGACCGATCCGGCGCCCCTCGCCCTCGATGGCGATGCGGGGCGCCCCGTTGAGCCGGTCGAGCTCCTGCAGCAGCAGCGCTTCAAAATCTTTTTGCGACGGCTGCCGGCCCAGTCCGATGGCGCCAAATAGCGAACCGCGGTGGCAGGCCAGCCCCTCCAGATCTATCGCCGGGTAACCCTGCTCCATCAGTTTCGTGATCACAGCGGTTTTACCGGTACCGGTTAACCCGTGCAAAACGACAAATGTGCTTTGCACGGGATAGCTCTTCAGGCGGCGGTGCACCAGACGGCGGTAGGCGCGATAACCTCCCAGCAGGCGGAAGGAATCGATGCCGGCGAGATCGAGGAGCAGATGGATACTGCGGCTGCGCAATCCGCCCCGCCAGCAGTAGAGCACCGGGATCCTTTCACCGGCGGCAGCGGCGATGGCGTCCAGCAGCGCCGGCAGCTTTGGTGCAGCCATGGCCAGGGCGCTGCGCCGGGCGGCCAGATCTCCCTCACCGTGATAGCGCAGGCCGAGCTTTTCGCGCTCGGCGTTGTCGAACAGGGGTATATTGACGGAGCCCGGGATGGAGGCCCGGGCATATTCCGCCGGGGAGCGGAGATCGACAAAGATGAGATCATCTCTGCCGACTGCTTCTTCCACTGCAATAGTCAGCTCCATGGAGGAGCGCACCCCTTCCTGTCCTTCAGTTAAGTTGATTTTATTATAGCTCAGTTGGACAAATCTGTGCAAGGCGCGCGGCGGGGCTCAAAAAAGTCTCTCCGGAAAAAAAGGTAAAAGCAGGACCGGTCCCGAATCTAAAAAGGGTAACCGTATCGCCCTGACAGGCGTTTTCCAAGGCGATTACTCTGTGCTATAATGGCATCATTGTGTGCAGGAGGTAACAGATGTCTGCCGATTGTATTTTCTGTCGTATAATCAACAAGGAGAGCGAAGCGGAGATCGTCTATGAAGACGACGAGATTATCGCGTTCAAGGATCTTTTTCCCGCCGCTCCGGTGCATCTTTTGATCGTTCCGCGCAGACATATCCCCACTCTGGCTGACCTGAAAGCAGAGGATGCCCCGCTGATGGGGCGCCTGATAGGCGTCGCCAACGACCTCGCCCGGTCCTTTAATCTGGACCGCTCCGGGTACCGGTTAGTGATAAACTGCGGCAAGGAAGGTGGCCAGGTGGTCTTTCACCTGCATCTGCATCTTCTGGGAGGAAAAATGTTATCGCCTGATATTGCCGATGGGCGGGGAGTTTAGGGGTTTATCCGCTCCGCCATTTTCGGTGATGGTTTGTGCAGAGGGGGGGGATAGCTATGGCTGAAGTCAAGGTGGGGAAGGATGAATCCCTTGACAGGGCCCTGAGAAGGTTTAAAAGAAAGTGCGCCCGGACAGGCATTTTGTCAGAAGCACGCCGCCGGAGACACTATGAAAAACCGTCTGTCCGTCGCAAGAAAAAATCTGAGGCGGCGCGGAAACGTCGTTATCGCTAAGCGGTGCGGTTTCGTCGGCAGAGTTGCCGATTCGCCGGAGAAGCCGTTATCCCTTTTGCTGAAGTGGCCGTAGAAGCCCGGCAGGTGCCGGGCTTTTTTAATGCCAATCATCCTCCCGCAGCCGCCGGGCGATCTCCCGCACATAGCTGAAGAACAGCCCGGTGGGAGCGATGATCAGCACTGCCGCCGCCAGGTAGACTCCCAGATCCCATCCGTTCATCTAAAGCGCCTCCTCCGGCTCCCTTTTATTCCCGCAGAGCACTCCCACCAGAAAGGCCAGCAGAACAAAGGGGGGGATCAAAAAGATGCCGTACTCCTGCCAGAGTTCCACGGTGCGGCCGCAGAGGTTGAGCCGCAGGACCATGGTGCCCCACTCCTCGGAAAAGTATCCGGCGGTGGTGATGAGCAGGTAGTAGCAGATGGTGCCGAAAAAACCGGTGGCGGCAGCCAGGCTGCCCCCGAGCTTGCTCTGCGGTAACTTTTTGAGAAAGACGGCGGCGTACAGGGGGATCAACACGGTATTGATCAGGATACTGGCCTGGAACACCCATGCGCCCATGATCCGCTCGAAATAGAAGGCCAGGGCCACCGATACCGCCGCCGAGAGCAGGACCGCCCGTTTGGTGTAGGTCATCAGTTTCTGTGGGGAAAGATCCGGTTTGCAGAGGGGCCGGTACAGATCGTAAACCAGATTCCCCGAAGAGACCAGAAAATAGGAGTCGGCCGTGGACATCGCCGCGGCGAGCACTCCGGCGAGGAAAAGACCGATGAGACCGGGAGGCAGGTAGCGCACCGCCAGCGCCAGGAGCGCCTGATTGGCATGCGGTTCTCCGATTACCCCAAGGCCGACGGCGGCAACAGCGGCCAGGCCGAGCATACAGCAGGCGAATTCGTAGGCGGTCCAGATGGGGGTGCTGATCAGCAGGGCCCGCCGGGCCTCCCGGGGTGACCGGGAGGCATAGATCCGCTGCATAAAGGCCGGTTCACAGAGCACCGCCAACGAAGTCAGGGCGTAGGCGGCGATTACCCCGCTGGTAAGATAGCCCCCCGAAGGAGAAAAGTAATACCAGGGATCGCTGCCCAGATAGGCGCCCAGACCGGCATAGATACCGCTGTAGCCCCCCAGATCCCTCCAGCAGAAGAGCAGGGTCAGCCCCAGGGAGAGAGCCATGATCGTGAACTGAATCATATCGGTTACCGCCACCGCCCAGAGCCCCCCGCTGTAGGTGTAGGCGACGACGATAACTGCGGCGATGAGGACACCGGCCCAGAAAGGAATCTTGAAGATAAGGGTGAAGATAAAGCCGATGCCCATCATCTCCATGGTATTGATGGAATAGAAAAAGGAGGAGCAGGCGGAAATGGCCTGAGCAAATTTGCCGTAGCGTTCGCCGATGAGATCAATAAAGGTGTTCCCCTCCAGTTCGCGAAACCGGGGAGCGAGAAAAGCCATCAGCAGGTAGAGTCCGCTGTAAGGCAGGGCGTAGGCGAAGAAGCCGGTGACCCCTTCAAAAAAGCCGATCTCGGAGGTGCCGAAAAGCGTGTCCAGCCCGTAAAATGTTGAGACCAGGGTGCCGATGAGCAGAGGCAGGGTCAGCCCTTTCGAGGCGAGGAAGTAATCCTCAAAAGTGTTCTGTTTTTTCCGGAAAAAGAAGCCTACGCCGAGCATCGCCGCCAGGTAGAGCAGAATAATCGCCCAATCAAGATGGGTTAAAGAGATTGCCATCGTTCCCGTCCCCCCTATTTCTCCTCGTCTCCTCACCTGCGGTTTTGCCGAGTGCAAAAATATCGATTTCCATTATACTATAAAAGTTTTTCAGAGTGATATCTTTTTTTCTCCCGGAAAAACAGGAGGTACCGTCCGGTCCGGAAGCTTGTCCTGTCCCCGGCAGGTCGTATTTTACTGCGCCGGTGCATAAATTTAAACAAAACCGATCAGGAGGGGGGCCCGGATTGATGGCGAGAAGGAAAAAGGGTAATTTCAGGGAGATTATCGCCGATTTGTTTGAGCTGCCCCGCGAGATCATCCTCGATCTGCCCCGCATTACCCAGGTGGGCAATGTGCAGCTCTATATTGAAAACCACCGCGGAGTGATCGCTTACGATGAAAACGAGATTCGCCTCTCGGTGAACAGCGGCGAGATCATCATCCGCGGGGAGCAGCTGCAGATCAAAAATTTGCTTGAGGAGGAGCTCCTGGTTAAAGGGGTCATCGGTAGTCTGACTTATGAAAGATAGCTGCCGCATAGGAGGATAGGCCGGTGTTTATAATAAGATGGTGGCGGTTTCTTCGCGGTTTTGTGGTGGTCTCTTTGGAGGGCCGGGGCATTGAAAGGCTGATCAACCTGGCGGTCTCCCGGGGGATCGGCTTCTGGGATCTGCGCAAACAGAAAGAGAGGGCTCGCCTTTCACTGGATCTGAATTCTTTCCGGGAGCTGCGACCCCTGATCAGGCAGACACGCTGCCG
Organism: Bacillota bacterium; assembly: GCA_012510325.1. Taxonomy (GTDB): domain Bacteria; phylum Bacillota; class Dethiobacteria; order DTU022; family DTU022; genus JAAZPQ01. Next base: position 7,363 of record JAAZIG010000302.1, on the reverse strand, counting down.
CCTGCGCATAGAGCGGAAAGTGGGGCTGCCCTTCCTTCAATATCGTTTGCGCCGCCGCTGGGGGCTGGTGGCGGGAGCGCTAATTTTTTGCATCGCTCTGTATCTGGCGGCATCCTTTGTCTGGTCGATCAGGATTACCGGAACCGACCGCCTGGAAGAAGGGGAGGTTCTGGCCCTGGTGGAGCAGCTCGGCGTCCGTCCCGGAGTCTGGAAGGGGAAACTGGCCCTCGCCGAGCTGGCCGAGGAGCTGCCCCGCCGCAACAGCGCCATCGCCTGGGCCGGGCTGCGGCTGCGCGGTGTCCGGCTGGAGATCGAGATCGTTGAACATCTGTCCGGGCCGGTTGTCGATGACGGTCCCGCCGACCTCATCGCCTCCCGGGACGGGCTCATCGAGCGGATCATGGTGCTCGAGGGTCGGGCGGCGGTCAAGGTGGGTGATACCGTCTCCCGGGGCGATCTCCTCATCGAGGGGCTTGCCAGTTTGGAGGAGGGGATCCTTTCTCCGGAGGAGCTGCCGCCGCCGCAGGAGGTGCGCGCCAGGGGTATTGTTGAGGCGCGCGTCTGGTACGAGGCCAGGGAGCCGATCAGGTTAAAGGAGAGCGCCGGGATCTTGACGGGAAGCTCTCGCAGCAGCTGCTATCTTCACCTGCAAGGCGGCAGCCGACGGCTGTGGGGGCCGCCGGAGAATCCGTATCAAAATGCCAGGGAGAAGAGCCGGGTTTTGAAATGGGGCTGGAGGAATCTTCAGCTACCTGTCGAAATAGAGACTATTACCTATCATGAGCTGCGGGTTGAGCAGAGGGCGGTGCCTTACGATGAAGCGCTGCGCCTGGCCCGCAAAAAGGTTTTGCAAGAGCTGCAGGAGCAGCTCTCCGGCGAGCTCGACGGGGAGCAGCTCTATTTTGAAGAGTATACCGATAAAGGGGCGGGATGGGTCCGGGCGGTTGCCGAAACAAGGGAAGAGATCAGCATGGTCAAGCTGCGCCGTCCCTGACCCGACCCGGAGGAGGTGGGGTGCGTTTTGGCAGGAAAAACCGTCAGCCGTGCAGTCGTCCTCGAGAGCGGCGATGAATCGCTGCAGCTGTTCGGAAGGCATGATCGCTATTTCAACCTGATTGAGGATAATTTTGACGTTCACCTCCTGCCGCGGGGCTTTGAGCTGCTCATTGAAGGTCCCGCGGAGGAGGTGGAGCCGCTTTACCAGATGTTTCAGGAGCTGCTGCGCAGTGTTCGCCGGGGGCATTTTTTAAGCAGACGTGAATTTGAATATGCCCTCAAACTGACCCGCGAGGGCCAGGTGAAAATACTGGGCGAGCTCTTCAGCGAGCTGCTTCTGGTAACCCCCCGGGGAAAACAGATCCGCCCGAAGACGATCGGGCAGAAGCGCTATCTTGAGGCGATGCGCCATCAGGATATTGTCCTCTGTATCGGCCCGGCGGGTACCGGCAAAACCTACCTGGCCCTGGCTATGGCCATCGATGCGCTGAAAAAAAAGCAGGTCCAGCGTATCATTCTGGCTCGTCCCGCTGTCGAGGCCGGCGAGCACCTCGGATTTTTGCCCGGTGATTTTCAGGAAAAAGTCGATCCCTACCTCAGGCCGGTCTACGACGGACTCTACGATCTTCTGGGAGTGGAGCTATTTCAAAAATACCGGGAAAGAGGTATAATTGAGGTGGCGCCCCTTGCGTATATGCGGGGGCGTACTCTCGATGACTCTTTTGTCATCCTCGATGAGGGACAGAACTCCACCTCTGAACAGATGAAGATGTTCCTCACCCGTCTCGGATTCGGTTCACAGGCAGTGGTTACCGGAGATATCACCCAGATTGATCTTCCGCGGGAGCGGGAATCGGGCCTGGCCGAGGCCCCGCGAATCCTGGGCGGGGTGGAGGGGATTGCCCTGGTGTATCTGACCGAGAAAGATGTGGTCAGGCATCCGCTGGTGCAGAATATTATCAAGGCCTATGAGGCCTATGAGTCTGGCAGGGAAGATGATCGATGAAGGCTCTCCCGAAGGTAAAAGAGCTTGTCGAGGACTACTCACCGCTGCGGTGGGATCTGGGCGTCCAGAGGCTGGCGCTGGCTGCGGTTGTCTTTGCCGTGCTCTATCTGCTCCTGGTCGTGGTCTGCATTCCCGGACGGGTCAATGTGGAGCTGAACCGGCCCAGCCCGAAGACGATCTACGCCCCCCGCGAGGCCATCGATGAATATACCACCGGACAGCTGCGCCAGGCGGCCGCAGCCGCAGTGCCCGAGGTGTTCGATTACATCCCTACAGTTGAAGAGGAGGCCCTCGGCGCCGTCGCAGATTTCTTTGCCCGGGTGGCGGAGATCCGTGATGATATTGAACTCTCCGGTGATGAAAAAATCGGGGCTTTTCAGGCCCTTTTCGATACCGAGTTGCCCGCCTCAACGGCGGAGGCGCTTCACAGTGAAAAGGTGATCCTGCTCGACCTGGAAAACCGGCTCAAGGAAGCCCTGAAAGAGGTGTTTGAGCAGGGGGTCAAGATAAACGGCGTCGAGACGGCCCAAAAACAGATTGAACACGAGATCGCTCTTTTCCCCTTTGATGTCCGGCTGAAGCAGGTTGCCGAAAAGCTGGCTGCTCCGCTGGTTAAGCCGAATATGATCGCCAATTACGACGCTACCGCGGCCAATCAGGAGACCGCCCGCCAGGCCGTTGATCCGGTGATCCTGCAGCGCGATACCCTCATTGTCAGCGAAGGAGAGCTGGTTACCGAGAAGCAGATCGCCCAGCTGGAGAGCCTGGGGCTGCTCCGGGGCAAGCAAGCCGATTACGGCGGAATCATAGGACTCTTTGTGCTCTTGCTAATTATCTTTATCCTTGTGAGCATCTACCTGTCCCAATACCTGAGAAACGTATATGACAGTCCGAAGATGCTTCTGCTGCTGGGGCTGGTGGTCATTATCACTCTACTGATCACGATCCTGGCGACCTATTTTTCTCCTTTCTGGATCCCCGCAGCGATGGGGGTAATTCTGGTTACGGTGATGTTCGGTTACCGGCTCGCCGTTCTGATGAACCTTGTTTTTGCCCTGCTGGTCGGTTTTATTACCGGCAGCGAGATCAGCTATCTGCTCATCGCCCTGACCGGGGGACTGGCGGCGATCTACGCTGTTTCCCGGGTCAGTCAGCGTGGGGATCTGGCCAAAGCGGGCCTGTACGTGGCCGGGACCAACGCCGCCACCATTCTGGCCCAATTTCTTTTCTGGGGCAGTCTCAGCCTGGAAACGGGGGTTCTCAAGGAGCTGGGTTATGCCTTGGTTGCCGGAGTCGGCAGCGGCCTGCTCTCCTCCATCATCGCCATCGGGCTGCTTCCCTATCTGGAGAGCGCTTTCGGTTTGACCACCTCCATCACCCTGCTGGAGCTTTCCAATCCCAATCATCCCCTCCTGCGTCGCCTGCAGACCACAGCGCCGGGCACCTATTACCACAGTATGATGGTCTGCAACCTGGCCGAGGCCGCTGCGGAAGCGGTGAATGCAGATCCCCTGCTCACGAGAGTCGGCGCTTATTATCATGATATCGGCAAGATCAAACGGCCGTATTTCTTCACCGAGAACCAGCTTTCAGGGGAGAATCCCCACGACAAGATCTCGCCCAACCTCAGTGCGATGATCATCCGCCTTCATATCAAAGACGGCGTGGAACTGGCCCGGAAATACCGCCTCCCCCTGGTGATCGAGGATATTATTCGGCAGCACCACGGGACCAGCCTCATCGCCTACTTCTATCAACAGGCGGTGGAGAGCAGCAACGGGGAGCAGGTTTTCATCGATAACTTCTGCTACGAAGGGCCGCTGCCTCAGACCAAGGAGGCGGCGATCATCATGCTTGCCGATGCCGTGGAGGCGGGAGCGCGCTCTCTGGCCAAACCTGTCGGCATCCGGGTGGAGGGGTTGATCCGGCGGATCATCAAGGACAAGCTTAACAGCGGCCAGATGGATGAATGCGATCTCACCTTGAAAGAGCTCGATCAGATCGGAGATACCTTCGCCAAGATCATGGCCGGCATTTACCACACCAGAGTGGAGTATCCGGAGAAGGATCTCCGCGCGGAGATCGAAGGGAGTGCCCTCCGTTGAAAGTGATCGTCAATCAGATCCACAACGCCGGGGGGCCGCTGACCGGGGCTCTGCGCAAAAGGATGACAGCGGCGGCGCGGCTGCTGCATGCCGAGCAGCGCCTCTCCGGCGGGGAGATCGCGGTTATCCTGGCCGGCGACCGCTATCTGCAGGTGCTTAACCGGAGCTATCGCGGTCTGGATGCGCCCACCGATGTCCTCACTTTCAGCATGCTCGAGGGGGACGAAGCTGCTGTAACCGAAAAAGCACCGCTCATGCTCGGTGACATCTATATCTCGCTCGATCGGGCGGGCGAGCAGGCCGCCGCAGCGGGGCGCTCCCTGGATCAGGAGGTGCTCGCCCTGGCGATCCACGGACTGCTGCACCTCTGCGGATATGATCACGACAGCGCCGCTTCCGCGGAGGAGATGGAGCGAAAGGAGGCGGATCTGCTCAACGAAGTGCAGCGGATCCCTTTCATGGAGAGAACGGTGGAGCGGCTGCTCGGCAGCTTTCAGGATGCTTGTAGCGGCCTGCGCTACACTGTGGTCACGCAGCGGAACATGGCGATCCATCTCGCCGCCGCCGTTCTGGTTATGCTCCTTTCTTTCCTGCTTCGCCTGGAACCCTGGGAGCTTTTTGTGGTGCTCACCGCTGTCTTCGCCGTTCTCGTTGCGGAGACGGTCAATACGGCTATTGAGAAGACCGTGGACCTGGTTACACAGGAGCAGCGCAAGCTGGCCCAGGTGGCCAAGGATGCTGCTGCCGGGGCCGTTCTCCTGACCGCTCTTTACGCCGTCCTCATCGGTCTCTATGTTTTTGGCCCTCGTTTGTGGAAAGTTCTGCTGAATTTAATCCATTTTTAACACTTTTCATAATTCCATAATAGGGTTTCTTCGGGTGCGCCTATAATTAAGGTAATAGTAAAGAATATAATAAATGGAGGCATCTGTTTTTGGTGAAGGTTACAGATCGTGATCGCTTCAGAAGTTTCTCCATGTGGTTCGTGCTGCTGCTCGTGCTGCTCAACACTGCTCTCATCGGGTGGTTCTATCACGATTTTCGCACCGCTTTTCCCACCGCTGCGGCGAAGCACAGTTCAAAGCAGGCGGTGGCGCGCGAACTGGCGGAGTACAATCAGCGAATGGCCGAGGAGTTGGGGGTTTTAGAGCGCCAGGCGGTCCGCGAGGCTCTGGCCGGCTTTAATTATGACATTGAGATCTTCAGCGGTGATGAGCTGACCGCGGCAATTATTGATCAGGGGCGCCGGGTGCAGGAGCTGATTATCCGTGAAGCCGATCTGATGGTCATCGATAAAATCATCGCCGAGCTGAATTCCGACCGGCAGCTGCAGCAAAACAGAGGGCCGCTCAGCTTTTCATTGCATCTTTCCGACGATGAGATCTTCACTTTCCCCGGAGATATCCTCAACCAGGCAACCTTCACCAAAATCAGGAAGCTTATGCCCCGCGATCGCTTTACTGAAGACTGGTTTATTGAGATAGAATTGGTCGACGGTGTCGCCCGCCAGAGGGTGCCCTATGATCCGGAGAAGCAGCTGAAAACGCTCACGGAGGAGCTTGATGCGGCCAGACTGAAGCTGCACGAGCTCAGGGTGCAGACGGGCTTGCTGGAGATGTCCGGAGAGGGCATCACCGTGGAGCTCCATGACGAATTCGGAGCGACCACCTCCACTTCGATCATTCACGATACCGACATCCGGGATGTGGTCAACGAGCTTTTCGGCTCCGGGGCCAAAGGGGTCAGCCTGGGAGGGCAGCGCCTTGTCGTCACCTCGGCGGTGCGCTGCAGCGGCTCGCTGATCAAGGTTAACGACCGGCTTATCCCGGTCAACCCCGTGGTTATTCAGGCGGTCGGCGATCCCGCCCTCCTGACCAGCGGACTCGATATCATCAAGAATAACCTGGAGCTCAACCGGGGCATTAAATTTAGGATTATCCCGGAGAAGATGCTGGTGCTGCCGGCTTATTCACGGGGCGCCGAATAGCGGGAGGAGCTGGTTTAAATGGTTGAGACACTGCTGGCTGCGGCGAAGGCGGCACGGGGCCGGGCCTATGCCCCGTACTCCCGTTTTGCTGTCGGCGCCGCCCTCGCTGCCGAGGGCAGAGCGATCTTCACCGGATGCAATATCGAAAACGGTTCTTTTGGTCTCACCGTCTGTGCCGAGCGGGTGGCGCTGGGGAATGCCTATCAGGCCGGCCGCCGCCTTTTCAGGCAGCTGGCGGTGGTTGCTGATTGTTCACCGCCGCCGCGGCCCTGCGGAGCCTGTCTTCAGGTGATCCATGAACTGGCCGGCGATATTGAGGTGATCATGGGCAACCTGCACGGGGAGGTCGAGCGGAGGCGTCTGAGCGAACTTCTGCCGGAACCTTTCGGCGGTCCCCGGCCGGCGCCCCCGGAGACAAGCTTCCCTGAGGCGGCGGCGGATCTGTGGAGGCTGCCGCTGACGCTGCAGCCCATCGGACGGGTGCGCAGCTCTTTTCTCGAGCCCGGCGGGGTGCCTGAAAATTACCGGGCCCTCACCTCGGAGATCCATCTGGAGCCCACTCTTGCGGAAGGCCTGTACCGCATTGAAGAGGAACCCCGGATCATTGTCCTTGGATATCTCCACCGCGCCGAAGGCTATACCCTGAAAAGCGAACGCCGCGGCCGGGGCGGAGAGGTCTACGGCGTCTTCGCCTGCCGCACCTACCGCCGGCCCAATCCCATTTCGCTGACCGAGGTGGAGCTGCTCGGGCGGCGCGGGACCGTTCTGACGGTGCGGGGTCTCGATCTTATTGACGGCACCCCGGTGCTTGACCTGAAGACGGTTTACCCGGGCTGAGCCCACGATCCGGTTTGCTGTGCCCCTTTGGGCAACAGATCGCGGTTGAACCGGCAATGACACTTACAAAATGGGGTTGATCATCTATGAACAGAGGAGCTCCGGAGGGGCACCGCTCCGGGTTTGTTGCCCTCGTGGGAAGACCCAATGTGGGCAAATCAACTTTGACAAACGCGTTGGTCGGCGAGAAGGTGGCCATCGTTTCGACGACAGCGCAGACCACCCGGACTGCCATTCGCGCCGTGCTCACCGCCGAGGCGGCCCAGGTGATCTTTATTGATACCCCCGGTCTGCACCGACCCAGGCACAAGCTGGGCCGGTCGATGGTCCGGACAGCGCAGGCCGCCCTTGGCGAAGCCGATCTGGTTTGCTTTATCGTCGAGGGCCATCTCAAACCGGGTCCGGGAGATCGCTATATCGCCGCCGCCCTGG
>JAAZIG010000041.1 GCA_012510325.1 Bacillota bacterium | reverse complement strand
GTTGTATCCTGTCACTATTGATCGACTAGCCAGGCTTCCTGCTGTTTTTTCGGGAAGAGCGGCCCTCACCTGCAGAGAAAACCGGGAGGGGCCGGGGCCAAGACAATGCGTTCGGCAGTTGCTGTCCGAACGCATTGTCTGTTTTACCGATATTCGGGCCGGGCCGGTGCCGTCGCTCCGAACAGGGACCGGCCATTTAAACTGCTATCCTTCGGTAAAGTGAACCTTCAGCTCCAGTTCGCCGAGCTTCTCCGCACCGTTTTTCCCGATGAGCACGGGATATTCCAGCATCATTCCGCCCACTCCCGGCCGGTACAGGTGCGCTCCCATGGCGATAACCATCCCCTCCTCGAATGTACCCGGTGAAACGGGGGTGATATTTGGCTCGGTCCGGGCGCAAACCCCCAGGCCGTGGCCGAAGCTGGGCACGGCGTACTCCATCAAATCATGGTTGCTGTAAACCGACATCCCCTGGGCGGCGACTTCGGCGATACTCGCCCCCGGCTTGATCGCCTTGAAGACCGTCTCAACGGCTTCCTCCCAGCAATCGATCAATCTTTTCTGGTCGTCGTCCGGTGTGCCGATGAAGATGGGGACGCTGTTGTCGCCCATGTAGAGATCGACCATGGGATGCACATCCAGAATGATGAATTCATTGTTGCCGATTTTTCTTTCCGAAGCCTGCCTGGTAACATCATAGGCATAGGCGGTCCGCTCGCCGGAGCCGACTTCGGTACCGCCTGTTCCGGACCAGGACCAGAAGCTGCCCTTGCGCCGGAGCGCCGCTTCAGCCACCCCGGCGAGGTAGTTCTCGGTTACCCCCACCTGAACGGCCTCGTAGCCGCAGCGCCAGCCGTAATCGCCGACGAGAGCGGCCGCCCTCATCCGCTCGATCTCCGCTTCATCCTTGATCAGCATGACCTCATCGAGACAGGCGACCCCGTTTTCGATTGTCGCCCGGGGGAACGTCTCCCGCATCTGCAGATACTCCCCCGCCGTCAGCATCCCCGGCGCCAGCAGGGCATTGTTGCCCGCATGGAGAAGATCCATTCCGATTTTCCCCGCGGATAGGCCGAGCTCATCGAGCACATTTTTCAATACAGCAAACATATCCGCAAGAAAATAGAGGTCCAGCTTCATTGAAGAGCCCTCCGCCTTAACCCTTTCGGCGTCGCCCAACCAGTAAACAAAGCGGCATTCTCCCCCGGCGGTGACAACAACTGCCCCCCTCCAGGGCATGAAAGCGCCCCCCAGATAATGCAACGCGGCCATGCGCGTACCGATGTAAGCATCAAGCCCGGCCTCTTCCACCTTCTGAGCAACTGTCAGACGTCTTTTGGCAAAATCGATGGGTAACACAGCCAGCTCCACCTTTCTGTTATTGATACCGGTGATTCGCCATTTCTCGCTCCACCGGGCCAGCGCATCAGCACAGCCCGCTCTTTCCGACAAAGCAGGCTCCACCGGCAGCGCAAGCCCCTTATTTGTCAGCCGGTGCCGCTATTTCCCGGGCAATTATGGCACCGCATCCCCAATAATTCGCGGAAAGCGTACCCTTTTCCACCATCTCCGCCGTCCACTCTGTTTTGGCAAACCCCGCTTGGCTGTCGGCGTCAGGGCAGCCTGATAAATGAGCCGACGGCGGTGAGCAGGTAGGCGGCGATGACGATCGCCTGAAACAGGGGACCGCCCCAGATGCCCATATTCCAATCGTCGAGGCCAAGGGAGGCTTTGTGGCTCCGGGAGCTGCGGAAGGCCGGGATCAGCGCCACCGCCACAACGATGGCGATCCCCCCGCCGACGAGGCGCATCAGCTCCATAAAGCTGCCCAGCCCGGCCACGGCGATGAGCAGCGTCGGCAGCGTCGCCGTCAGCCAGGACAACCGCTCCGACCAGCCCATCCGCTCCTTGATGATCACCACCAAGGCGTAGGAGGCGGACCAGTAGGTGGTCAGAATGGCCAAAAACATGAATACAGAGCCGATGATTCTGGCCCAGCCGCCCAGGGCTTTGCTCCAGCCGACGATGGCCACCTCGGTGACCTCCGGGGAGACGGAGAGGGTAAAGAAAATAAACGTGGCAATAAAGATAAAGTTTAAACCCATCCCCAGCATCACCGCCTTGGGGATGAGCTTTTTATTCCAGGAAAGCCCCTCAACCGCCTGGGGGACGGAGAAATAGGAGGAAAAACTGAACATGACCATCCCGAAAAGGGCCAGCGTGGCGTTGCTCACCGGAACGAGCAGGGGGATGGGCTTGAACGGCAGGGCAAGCGAACCGGCCGAGAGAAAAAGCAAAATAACGGCAAGGGCGGCAATGGCATATTT
>JAAZIG010000040.1 GCA_012510325.1 Bacillota bacterium | reverse complement strand
CGGTGCGGCGCCTTCTCCAGACCTTTTTTCACCAGATCACTTAACATCGGCTTCACCCGCCTTTTCTCCTGAATCCTCCTCTGTAAAGATAAGCGGACCGTCGGTGCGGGTCAGCTCGCGAAAATCCTCCAGCAGTTCGAAGAAGATTCTCTCGGGCTTGCCGCTGCCGATGATGCGGCCGTCTATTTTGATCACCGGAATCAGCTCCGCCGCCGTTCCCGTAAGAAAAACCTGATCGGCGATATAGAGATCGTGGCGGGTGAAAAGCTCTTCCCGCACCTCGATGCCGCGGCGGCGGGCCAGCTCCATCACCGTATTGCGGGTGATGCCATCGAGGATATTGGCATACTTCGGCGGGGTGATCAGCACCTCATCCTTGATCATGAAGATGTTATCTCCCGTCGCCTCGGCGACATATCCCTGCGGATTGAGCATGATCGCCTCCATGGTTCCGGCAAGGTTGGCTTCAATTTTTGCCATGATGTTGTTCAGGTAATTCAGGGACTTGATCCGCGGGTTGACCGCTTCATTGTAATTGCGCGGTGTGGGCACGGTGACCACCTCCAGCCCCTTTGCGTACAGCTCCTCGGGGTAGAGTTGAATGGAGGAGGTGATGCAGAAAACAGTGGGTTCGGGACACTTGCGGGGATCCAGCCCCAGATCGCCCCGTCCCCTGGTCACAACCAGGCGGATATAGGCGTCGCGAAGGTGATTGCGCCGCAGTGTCTCCAGAACAACACCCTCCATCTTCTCCGGGGAGAGGGGGATCTCGAGCATGATCGATTTTGCCGATTCGTAGAGTCTCTGCAGATGCTCCCTCAGCCGAAAGACGCGGTTGTGATAGGCCCTGATTCCCTCAAAAACGCCGTCTCCGTAAAGAAGTCCGTGGTCAAAAACAGAGATGACCGCTTCTTTTTCGGAAACAAACCTGCCGTTTAAGTAGATGATAAGATCCATTACTATTCAGTACCTCCTTGTTACTGTTCCCGCTCACGCCGCCGCCTGAGCGATAGTCGGGCAGAAATGCATTTAGTCGTTTTATGAAAAGCCTCTCGCCGGCATCAATATTCCGGAATCGAGAGGCTGGAGAAATTCCTGCGCCACAGTACTGTACAGGAAACAGGGTATCCTAAAAATTACGTAATCGTGTTAGCTTCCGGCGAGCCTGTTACATAATTTCTCCGTTAATTATGTTGTTCCGTAATGCGATCATTTTATATTTCGGCGGTTGGAAAGAAACGTGTCGATATGGCCCAGTCTTCTCTACCTTTTCAATAATTACTGGTAGTATATATAACTGAATCACCTGCTGTCAAGTATAACAAAAAGATCCCCGCCGATTCTCCGGCAGCGCTTAAATTCCTGCCAATGACGCCTTTTTCGGTAATTAATTTGAGGATAACAAAAACCAGTGATACACTACCGGATGGACCGATTGCGCAAACCCCGCTTAGATGACCGCAGTTGCCGCGGGTCGGTCAGGGGCGGCGTGCCTGGGCCACTTCGTCTGATTTGCCTTTGCGCAGTTGCCGTCCCGGCCGCTTTTCCAGAGCGTTTCGCTCCCGGATGCAAGTTGCTGCCGGGGAAGAACAAGGATTAAGGGGTAGAGTTATGGATAAAACGGATCAGATGTCCACAGAAAGAATTTCCAGGCTGCTGCTGAAGTTTTCCCTGCCGGCCATAATCGGTTTGCTGGTCAATGCCCTCTATAATATTGTAGACAGTATTTTTGTGGGCCGGGGCGTGGGGGAGCTCGGCCTTGCAGGAGTGACGGTGTGTTTTCCCATTGTGACAATCTTTATCGCTTTTATCATGTGGATCGGCATGGGGGCCAGCGCCCTGATCTCTATTCGCCTGGGTGAGAAAAAGCAGGGGGAAGCAGAAAAAATTGTGGGAAATGCTTTGGGCTTCTTTATTATCGCCGGGCTGGTGCTAACAGTATTTGGGCTGGTTTACTTGGAAGAGATTTTGGTTCTCTTTGGAGCCAGTTCAAATGTAGCACCGTATGCCACCGATTATTTGAGGATAATCTTGTCCGGGAGCGTCTTGCTGGCTGTCGGCACGGGGATGAACAACTTTATCCGTGCCGAGGGTAACCCCAGAATGGCGATGAATACAATGCTCATCGGCACAGTGACCAATATTGTGCTCGACTATATCTTCATCTTCATCTTTAAGTGGGGGATCAAGGGGGCTGCTGCGGCAACGATCATCTCGTATGCTGTGACCAGCAGCTGGGTGCTGTACTATTTTCTGCGGGGAAACAGCGTCCTAAAAATAGAGATTAACAACCTGGTGTTTAAAAAACCGATCATTGCCGGCATTGCCAAATTGGGATTTCCCACCTTTATAATTCAGGTAACAAGCAGCATTCAGCATCTGATCCTCAACCGCAGCCTGGCCCGCTACGGGGGTGATCTGGCGCTGGCGATTATCGGTGTGATTATGAGCATAACTGCTTTTTTGGTATTGCCGGCCATGGGCATCAGCCAGGGAGCCCAGCCCATCATCGGATTTAACAAGGGGGCCGGGCAGTATGACCGGGTCAAAAACACTCTGGAGATGGGCCTTGTTTCGGCCACCCTCTTGATCACGGTCGGATTTGTCGTATCCAAAATATGGCCGGCCCAGCTCATCGGGCTGTTCAACAAGAACCCCCAGCTCATCGAGCAGGGGGTGGAGGCGATGGATATCTTCTTTAAACTGATCCCCCTGGTCGGGGTTCAGATGCTCGGCAGCAGCTATTTTCAGGCCGTGGGCAAGGCGAACGAGGCTACCATCCTGGGTTTGTCCAGACAGGTCCTGATCTTCATCCCGCTGCTGCTCATCCTGCCGCGTTACTGGGGTTTGGCGGGGGTGTGGTGGTCTTCCCCCCTCTCTGATCTGGGAGCTTTTATCCTCACCGGGGCCTGGCTGTTGTTTGAGCTCAGGGAGCTGGGCAGAGCAGCACAGCCCGTTGATGAGGTCTATGCCGAATAAGGAAGGGTTTTCAGATGGGGGTGCTCTCCCGCCCCTGTTGGGAGCATCGTTCGAAGGGGTTTTCCCGGTAACTTTACGGGCTATCTTCCATTATTACACAGCCATCGCTCTGTGCCGGGGCTTTTGGGCCCTGCAACAGAGAAAAGAGGGCTGCCAGAACGGAGAGCGCAGCACCGAAAAGGTAGGCGTACTTCAGGCCGCCCAGAAAAGCGAGAGCATCGGGTCCGCTGAGGTGCTCTTTGGCGATGACGGCCGGCGGCACCAGGGCGTACAGGATCAGCCCGGCGGCGGAGATTCCCACGGCCATCCCCGTATTGCGGGCCGTGCCCAGAATGCCGGAGGCTATTCCCAGGTGCGGGCGCGGCGAGCTGCCCATGACCGCGCTGTTGTTCGGCGATTGAAAGATGCCTGTGCCCAAACCGAAAAGGGCCAGGCGCCAGCCCACAGCAAAGGCGGAAGCGTTTACCGGTAAAAAGGCTATCGCCACCAGGGCCGCGGAGCAAATTGCCGCCCCTGCTGCGGCCAGCCCCCTGGTGCCCAGACGGTCGGAAAGGTTGCCGCTAAAGGGAGCTACCGCCATCACTGTCAGGGGAAAAGCGGTCATCAGCAGGCCGATCCTGTTCGGGGGGTACTGGCCGACCCGCTGCAGGAAAAAAGGGGTCAGGAAGACCATGATATACTGCGAGGCAAAATTAAGCAGGGAGGCCGCCGTGCCCAGGGAAAAAGTGCGGATTTTAAAAAGTGCCAGATCGACCATGGGCTGGGGCGTACGCTTTTCCACGTAGAAAAAAAGGATCCCTGCCGCGACCGCTACAGCCAAGGGCAGAGCGCTGGTCAGTCCCACCCCGGCGCTCTGCAGCCGGTTGATGAAGTAGAGGAAGGAAAAAAGACCGACAAAGGCAGCGGCGGCGCCGGCGAGATCCATCCGTCCCGGTTTGCCTTTCAGCTCGGGAATAACCCGGGCGCCAAAGATTAGTGCAGCGATGCCGATGGGGATATTGATCAAAAAAACAAGGCGCCACGACCACAGCGAGGTGAGCAAGCCGCCCAGAGTGGGACCGAGAGCCAGCCCCGCGGAGACGCTGATGGCATTGATCCCCAATGCCCGGCCCCGCTCATGGGGTTGAAAGACCGCAGTGAGGATGGCAAAGGGGACCGCCATCGTCATCCCGGCGCCGATTCCCTGGAGGGCGCGGAAGATGATCAGCCAGTGAATCGTCGGCGCCAGACCGCAGAGGGCGGAGGTGAGCACAAAACAGAGCAGACCGGCCAGATAGATCCGTTTGTACCCCATGATATCGCCCAGACGGCCGTAAAAAAGCAGCAGACTGCTGATCGTCAGAAGGTAAATCAGCGGCACCCATTGGGCGGTGGCAATGGAGGCTCCGAAATAACCGGAGATGGTCGGCAGGATCACATTGACGATGCTGGCGTCGATAGGTCCCATAATGCCGCCCAGCATCACTGCAGCCAGGACCCGATAGCGCTGTTTGGTTATGGAGGCCGACTTTTCCATCGATGAAGACAAGTTGCCGCCGCCCCTTTTTCGGCTGATTTGGCGCAGATGTCATCAGGAGCAATCTTTCCAGTTGAGTATAACAACCTTCTTCCGGGGATGTCAAAATTAACATTTACCCGGAGCGGCAGGCTGTCAGGCACCCGCTGCCGCTCTTGCTACCACCGGACGATGATCTGATCGCCGTCTGTTTCCCAGGCGGTGCCACATTGATCCAACAGCCCGGTGATGAGGGAGCGCAGGCGAGCCGCCTCCGGGCCGGTTGCCGGGTACGGTTGGCTGTCCCCGAGGAGCACAGGCAGCAGGCGCATTTCCGCGACACCATTTTTACCCACGGAGGCTTGCAGAATAAAGCTTTCATTGCAGAACGTTTTGGTGAAGGGATAGAAGAGGAAATTGCCGAGGCTGTAGACGATGGGCTTGCCCTTGTAGATCTCAATGCCCTGGGGCGTATGGCTGTGGTGCCCCAGCACCAGATCCGCTCCGCTTTCCACGGCCAGCCTGCCGGTTTCCCTCTGCTCTTCATTGACTTCGTAGGTGTATTCGTCACCCCAATGCAGCGAGACAACAACTACATCGGCCCACTGTCCGGCCTTCCTGATATCGGCGCTGAATTGCTCCTTTTCAGGATAAAAAAGTGTTCCCGCGTTGTCCGGGCCCGCCCGCCAGGCCGGGTAACCGTGCTTGAAGATCCCGGAGTAGGCCAGCACCGCTGTTTTGACACCGTTGATCTCGAGAAAGACCCCCTTGCGGGCCTCCTCTTCGTTCCGGCCGGCGCCGGCATAGGCGATGCCCCGCTCCTCGAGCAGTTCAAAAGTATCCTCCAGGGCGTCGGCTCCATAATCGAGGATATGGTTGTTCGCCAGGGAGACCAGATTTATACCCGCAGCGGTGAGGGCATCGACGGCCAGGGGATCCGCGCAAAAGGTGTACGGCTTTGACGCAGCCTCGCCCCGGCGGGAAATGGGGCATTCCAGATTGGCAAAGACAAGCTCTCCTTCCTTTAAGAGGGGGGCGCTGGCGGCAAAAGGGTACCCGGGGTCGTAGTGCCGCAGCCTTGCGGAAGTAAGACCGTCGAGCATGACATCGCCCACGGCGACGAGGGTGAACTCAGGCGGCGCTGCCGCTTCCGGGGGCGGGCTGCATGAAATTATCAGAAAGAGTAGCAGTAGAACTGCCAGAACAGCGGTCCTTAACTTCTTCATAGCTCAATTTTGTCCCAAGTGTGCCCTCCTGTCAACAAGGCGGAGGCCCTTTCCCGCAATAAAAAGGAAATGGCGGTTATTTCAAGAATCTATGCAGCAGCGCTCCGGTGAGCGGGAGAGTGGTTTGCCATTTTTGCAGCGATACCGGAAGCCGGCAGACCGGTTTGCGGATGGGATCGGGGATGGAAGAAAACTAGCGCGGATCGGGATAAAGGAGGTTGCAGCAGTGTCCCTGACTGAAGAGATCACCGAATATGGCCTTGAGCTTGGTTTTGACGGGGTCGGCTTCGCCGCTACCGATCCGTTTGACGGACTTTTGCAGGCCCTGCAGGAGAGAGGGGAGGGCTACCGCTGGGCTGAGGGGCTGCTGCAACTGAGCGAAGCGGCCGCTCCCCGTGTGCTGATGCCCGGCGCCCGCACCCTGATAGTCCTGGTTTACGATTATCATAAACTTGCCTTTCCCCCGGAGCTTCTGGGCATGGCTGGCCGGGTCTACCTGGCCCGGCTATACCTGGGTAAAACCCGCATTTTTGGAAGCCGGCTCAGGCTCTTCAAAAAGTTTCTCGAGCAGAAGGGGATGACGGTGGAGGTCAGGCGGACCCTGCCGGACCGGCAGGCGGCGGTGCGGGCCGGCCTGGGCACCTTCGGGCGGAACACATTTGTCCATGTCCCGGGACACGGCAGTTTTGTCGCCTTTGTGGTGATGGCTGTCGATGCCGACCTGGGCGGCTCGTCAGACGAAGTTTCATCCCGTTGCCCGGAGGATTGCAACCGCTGCATCGAGGCCTGCCCGACGGGGGCCCTCTATGAGCCGTTTAAGATGGATCCGCTGCGCTGTATCGCCTTTCAGACTTACTCCGCCGGAAATTTTCCCGGAACTCCTCCCGATATCCCCCCGGAAATCAGAGAGAAGATGGGCCGCTGGGTTTATGGTTGTGATATCTGCCAGGAGGTCTGCCCCCGCAACAGGAGACGGCTCAGGCAGACGCTGCCCCCCGATGCCTATCTGGCAGAAATTGCACCGCATTTTACCCTGGAGAATCTGCTGCTCATGGACGAACAATTTTACCGGTCCCGGGTCCAGCCTCTGCTTTACGGCTATATCTGGGAGAAAAAGTTCCTGCAGCGCAATGCCGCCATCGCCCTCGGCAACAGCGGTGACGAAGCAGCGCTGAAGCATTTGCGCCTCTCGCTTGGGGATGAGGAGCCGCTGGTGCGCCGTTACAGCGCCTGGGCTGCGGGGCGTATCGGCGGGGGGAAAGGGCGGAAGCTGCTGGAGCGGCAGCTCAAGAGCGAAAGCGATCCCGGGGTGCTCTCCGAAATCAGGATCGCTCTGGAAAAACTATAAATCGGTTTGTCCGGCCTGCGCAGAGAAAAGGCGATTGAAAATCTGTCGAATGTTGGTTAAAATAAGGCGAGGTTGAACATTTCGGAAAGTCGGTGAAAAGTTGAGCCGCCAGCCGTTATTT